>SKUL01000102.1 GCA_007129985.1 Flavobacteriales bacterium | reverse complement strand
TCATTGACACTCCCGGTCACGCCGACTTTGGCGGAGAGGTAGAGCGCGTGCTGCGTCTTGCCGACGGTGTGTTGCTGTTGGTAGATGCCTTTGAAGGCCCCATGCCTCAGACCCGTTTTGTACTCGGTAAGGCCGTAGAATTGGGCTTGAAACCAATTGTGGTGGTGAACAAGGTGGACAAGGAAAACTGCACCCCTGACGAAGCCCAACAATCCGTTTTTGACCTGATGTTTAACCTCGATGCCACCGAAGAGCAGCTCGATTTCGAAACAGTTTTCGGGTCGGCCAAACAGGGTTGGATGAGCACCGATTGGCAAAAACCCGGTACTGACGTGTTGCCTTTGCTCGACACTATTTTGCGCGTGATTCCAGAAGCTCCCTACCATGCCGGACCTGCTCAAATGCAGATCACCTCACTGGATTACACCAGTTTTGTGGGGCGTATTGCTATAGGTCGTGTTTACCGCGGTGATTTGATAGAAGGGCAGGAGTACATGCTCTGCCGTCGCGATGGTTCCATGCGTAAGATGCGCATCAAGGAGTTGTATGAATTTGTGGGACTCGGCCGTGAGCGGGTAAAAAGTGTTCGCTCGGGAGACATCTGCGCCGTGGTAGGCCTTGAAGATTTTGAGATTGGCGATACCCTTGCGGACAAAGAGCAGCCCGAGGCTCTGGCGCGCATTGAGGTGGACGAACCCACCATGAGCATGCTTTTCACCATCAACAACTCACCGTTTTTCGGAAAGGAGGGCAAGTTTGTTACCAGCCGTCACCTGCGTGACCGATTGATGAAGGAAACCGAGAAAAACCTGGCGCTTAAGGTAGAGCCCACCGATTCGGAAGAAAAATTCAACGTATTCGGAAGGGGAATACTTCACCTCTCTATTTTGATTGAGACCATGCGCCGTGAGGGCTACGAATTGCAGGTAGGAAAACCCAAAGTAATTCTGAAAGAAATTGACGGTGTAACCTGCGAGCCCTACGAAACCCTTGTAATTGATGTGCCCGACAGTGTATCAGGAAAAGCCATCGAGTTGGTTACCCAGCGAAAAGGTGACCTGTTGGTGATGGAGCCCAAGGGCGATTTACAGCACCTCGAGTTTGATATTCCCTCACGTGGCTTGATTGGACTTCGTAACCAGATTCTTACCGCCACAGGTGGAGAAGCTGTGATGACACACCGTTTTCGCTCTTATGAGCCTATGAAGGGTGTAATCACCACGCGTCTTCAAGGGTCATTGGTTTCGGTTGAAACAGGCAAAGCCACGGCTTACGCGATTGATCGTTTGAAAGACCGCGGGCGGTTTTTTATCGAACCTGGTTCCGACATCTACAAAGGTCAGGTAGTAGGGGAACACAGCCGCTCTGGCGATTTGGAAGTGAACCTTGTAAAAGGAAAGAAACTCACGAACGTCCGTGCATCCGGTAGTGATGAATCGGTAAAACTACCGCCGCCCGTGCGCTTTTCGCTTGAAGAAGCCATGGAATACATCGGCGATGACGAATACCTGGAAGTTACTCCGCAAAACATTCGGATGCGAAAAATTCGTTGATGGGCCCTGGTGCTTAGAAGCCAGTATCAGCAAAATGTGCGCTGAACGATGCATTCTGTTTACATTGCAGCATGAATTTTTTAGTGCTAATCAAGTGTTTTGGGGTGGTCTTGGGGGGCTGCTGTTTTGTAGCCAATCTGTTTGCTCAAATACCGCCGGGTTATTACGATGATGCAGAAGGCTTGTATGGAGATGAGCTTCGAGAAGCGCTGCACCAAATCATTCAAGGGCATACCGTAATAACAAACAGTGAAATCTGGTCTGCATTTGAATCAACAGACATGAAGCCCGATGGCACCGTCTGGGATATGTACTCTGATATTCCCGGGGGGCAACCGGCCTATATTTATGAGTTTGTTACGGATCAGTGTGGCAACTACAGTCAGGAAGGCGATTGTTTCAATCGTGAACATTCATTTCCTCAAAGTTGGTATGGCAGTGCAGCACCCATGTCCACCGATCTTTTTCATATCTATCCCACTGATGGATTCGTGAACGGTGTTCGAGCAAACTACCCTTATGGTTCGGTAGGAGTGGCCAATTTTACAACCACAAATGGTAGCTTACGCGGCACGAGCAACTGGACAGGATATTCAGGAATTGTTTTTGAGCCCATTGATGAATACAAAGGTGATTTTGCCCGTACATTTTTTTACATGCTTACGCGCTATTACCCACAGATATCACAATGGCAGACCGATATGCTCGAAGGAGATGACTTTACAGTTTGGGCAAGAGATATCTTGCTGCTATGGGCGGCTGATGACCCGGTGAGCCAAAAGGAAATAGACCGTAACAATGCTGTTTATGCTATTCAGGGAAACCGAAATCCCTTTATTGATATGCCCGAATTTGCTGTAGACGTATGGGATGAAACAGTGGGGGTGAAGCCAGAAGCTCAAGAATCTACTTTCCGAATGTGGTATTCCAGTGATTTTGTTTGGTTAGATGGCACAACGGAAAATGTGCAATTGGAAATTTTTGATTCGAGCGGACGAATCTTGATACAGGCATATCCTGATGGAGGATGTTTACAGGTTGGTCACCTTCCGGCAGGAATGTACATTGTGAGGGGAGGGGGAGCGGATTTGTACGGAGCTTCAACAATGAAATTCGTGAAAATCAAATAAAAAAACCGCCGAAATTTCTTGCGGCGGTTCGTTGTTTTTCCTGATTACTTTATTCCTCCATACCAGCAATGATTTCCTGGTACTTTTCTTTCAGCTCGATGATTTTTTCTTCAATCTCTTTTTTCCCTTCTTCACTGGCTTCTTCCATTTCGGCAGCTAACTGGTTGATTTCATTTTCCAGATTGGCCAATTCCTCTTTGGCTTCAGCCCAGGCATCTTCAGTTGCTGACTTGGTGGTTTCGGCGGCCTCTTCAACTTTTTCCTCTGCCTGCTCTACCTTGGTTTGCTCTTCGCAAGAGGTTAAGGCAATGCACATTGCCATAAGCAAAAATGTAATTGTAAATTTCATGATGTTTGGTTTTTTAGATTGTTCAGATACAAATATAACGGCATTCACCAGTATTTAAGCGAGATGATGATTTAAATGCCAACAGTTGCATGTTAGCCTTTGGCCAAACAACAAGAACACATGATAACTGCCCATATCGGGTAAATGATTACCTTCGGGGAACCAGCTTGTCTTTTTTATGTCTGATTCTGTTGAATTCCGTCCCCGCTTCAAGTACCGCTTGAAACTTTCGCCTGAAGAGATTACAGCGCTCATCGAACGTCAATTGCAAAACGAAAATCCTGCGGATATTCGCTGGCGATCTGCAGGTTACCACCTCGTTTTGCGTACTCCTCCGGAAACACGCCATTTCTGGTCGCCCCAAATGGATATCAACCTGTTGAAAGAGGAAGATGGCACCACCACAGTGAGGGGATTAATAGGTCCGCTTCCTACAGTCTGGACGATGTACGTTTTCTTTTATGCCGTCCTAGCACTGGGAGGACTTACTGCGCTGATGCTGGGCGGTTCTCAGTTTGCTTTGGGAAAAAACCCATGGGCTTGGTGGCTGGTTCCAATATCTCTGGTTGGGTCTTTGCTCATGGCTTTGTTCGCACAGTTTGGAAAAAAGTTGGCCGATAAGGAAATGCGCGACTTAAAAAATGTGGTTGAGCAAGCTCTTTTGCCACACGTGGTCGCTGAATCAGCATCAATGCTCGCAGACAAAAAAAACGACCCGGCGATAACCGGGTCGTAAACTTTGTTCAGATTTGTTTTTAAGACTGTTAGTCTTCAAGGCCGTGATCTTCTTTGATGGCTTGAATTTGATCTTTGAGCAGTTCAATTCTTTTCTCAAGACCATCGCGCAATTTCTCATCGGCATCTGCAAGCTTTCCTTTGTATTCTTCCATTTGGGTTGAGAAACGTTCAATGGCTTCCTCGGCTTGCTCACGGGTTTCGTATTTCTCCATGGTGCGGCGTACATTTTTTTTGGTGGCTTCAAGCTGAGTAGCTGCACGTTCGTTAAGCTCGCGCTTGTCTTCGCGTGCTTCGGTGGCTTCCTGTCCCTTTTCTTCTGGTGTGGTGCTCTCACCGCATGAGGCCAAAATTACAGCCAGCCCCAGCATCATAAGTACTTTATTCATCGTTTTGATTTTTATTGGTTGAATGATTGCAGCGAAGATAGGTTTTTCAGCGTTGTGCTAACATCCCTATCAAAAAACCCTAAGTTTTCAGTCCTGTTCCGTCTTTAAATCAACTGGTTCATTGCTTTCTTTCAAAGTTCGAAGTTGCTCACTGATGAGCTCCTGCAGCTTCGGTCGAACGCGCCCCTTATGATATACGTTGTGTTGATAATCAATGTTTTTCCGCAATTCCTTTTGGGTTTCCTCGGGAAGTCGGTTAAATTCATGACACTCGCTGGAACAGCAACCTTCGTATTTGGCAGCGCAGTCCGGGCATTGAATAAAGAGCAAGTGGCAGGCTGCATTTTTGCAGTTGGTATGGGTATCGCATGGTGCGCCACATTGGTGACATTGCGCCAATACATCATCTGAAATACGCTCTCCCAAACGGTTGTCAAACACAAAGTTCTTCCCCTTGAACTTGTTCTCAAGTCCTTTTTCCTGAACCTGACGGGCGTACTCGATGATACCTCCATTCAGTTGGTGCACCTTTTCAAAACCTCGGTGTTTGAACCATGCGCTCGCTTTTTCGCAGCGAATACCACCGGTGCAGTACATTAATATGTTCTTGTCTTTGTGTGGATTGAGAATATCTTCCACAATAGGGAGCGAATCGCGAAACGTATCCACATCCGGGCAAATGGCTCCTTCAAAATGACCCACCTCACTTTCGTAATGGTTGCGCATGTCCACAATCACCGTATCGGGGTCGGAGGCAAGGGAATTGAATTCTTCCGCGTCGATGTGTTTACCCCTGCGGGTAACGTCAAAAGAGCTGTCGTTCAGTCCATCGGCTACAATCTTTGATCGAACCTTGATGATTAGCTTGATAAACGATTTTCCGTCGTCTTCAATGGCAATATTCAAGCGAATTCCCGAGAGAAACCCAGTATCGTCCAGCTCCTGAACCATTGCGTGGTATTGCTCTTTGGGCACGCTAATTTGCCCGTTTACGCCCTCATGGGCAACGTATATCCTGCCCAACACGCCGAGCGAGTCAAGACGTGCATAGAGGTAATTCCTGAAAAGTTGTGGGTTTCCGATCTGGTGGTACTTGTAAAACGACAAAGTGATGCGCCTCACATCGCTGTCGGCCATCTGCGTTTCGAGTACCTTCCTGTCCACCCGATTGTACAGTTGCATGCTATAAATCAGATTTGAGTGAAGTAACTCCGTGAATAAGCGCAAAGGTAAGTTTTTTTCCGGCCGGCGCCGGAGAGTTACTGTTTCATAGCGCGGTCCAGAGTGCGCTTGATGTCTTTGTCCTTGATGCTGTCGCGCTTATCGTGCAGCTTTTTACCCTGCGCAAGAGCGATATCGAGCTTGGCATAACCTGATTCTGAAAAGTACAGACGGATGGGAACAATGGTCAAACCCTTGTTGGTCATTTTCTTGCTGAGCTTCTGAAGCTCTTTTTGCTGCAACAGTAGTTTACGGTCACGCAGGGGAGGGTGGTTGTTGTAGCTGCCGGGGTCGTACTCGGCAATGTGCATGTTGCGCACCCAAAGTTCATCGTTGATAAAGAGACAGTAGGCTTCGGCGATGCTGGCTTTTCCGTCGCGAAGGGCCTTCACCTCGGTACCGGTGAGCACAATACCCGCCGTGAACTTGTCGAGCAAATGATACTCGAAAGATGCCTTCTTGTTTTTGATGTTCACCTTGCTCACGGTGTCAAAGGTATTCAGATTAACCGAGCCCGGTATCCAATATCATCATCAGTGTAAAACCGAGGATGAATCCAAGCGTTGCGAAGTCGGTGTATTTGTCGCGCTGCGATTCGGGAATGACCTCTTCAACCACCACATAAATCATGGCGCCTGCAGCAAAGCCCAGCGCATAAGGCAGAACAGACTGCATGTAAATAACCGCCAGCGCACCTATCACGCCCGCCACCGGCTCAACAGCCGCTGAGAGTTGTCCGTACCAAAAGCTTTTGAATCTGCTTAATCCGTGTCTTCTGAGCGGCATGGCAACGGCCATCCCCTCAGGCAGATTTTGAACAGCAATACCTATGGTAAGTGCCAATGCAGCAGCAATGCTCGCACCGGGAAGGCCAAGTGCCGCCGCACCAAACAAAAAGCCAATGGCCAGTCCCTCAGGAATGTTGTGTAAAGTAATTGCCAATACGAGGAGAGTGCTGCGATGCCAGTCGGTTTTGATTCCTTCTTTCTCAGATTCAGAGAAATTGATGTGGAGGTGCGGGGTAAACTTATCCAGCACAAACAAAAACAATGCTCCCAGTAGGAAACCCGAAGCAGCAGGAAACCAAACAGGTACATTGTGCTCACTGCTCATTTCTACCGCGGGCACCAACAAAGACCACACACTCGCCGCCACCATCACTCCGCCGGTAAAGCCCAGCATGGTATCCAGCCATTTGCGCGACAGTTTCCTGAAAAGAAATACCACCGCTGCTCCCAATGCCGTGGTCATCCACGTAAATGTTGTGGCAATCAAGGCGCTCCATAACGGCCCGATGGCTTCAAAAAAAGAAATCAGCGTGTTCATCCGTTTTCAACCTGAACCTTGATATTCTTACTGACATCAAAAGACAAGGTAATGCGATTGTCCGCCGTTTCAATTTGCACGCTTTGATCGTAATCAAAGACCTCCACAACGCTGATACGAGTACCCAACACGAGTTGTTGCTTGTCGAGGTATTGAAGAAAACTTGACGATGAATCGCGAACGCCTGTAATCACGCCTTCCATACCTGGCTTCATTTCGCTCACGGGCATACTGCGTCGTGCCTGAATACGCCCGTCGGGGTCGGGGATGGGGTCGCCGTGCGGGTCATACTTCGGGTGACCGAGAAATCGCTCCAATCGCAAAATCAACTCCTCAGACTTGATGTGCTCCAATTGCTCTGCAATGTCGTGTACCTCGTCCCAGGCAAACCCTAGCTTCTCGTGAAGAAATACCTCCCACAATCGGTGTTTGCGGACTATCTGTATGGCCGCTGCCTTTCCGCCGGGAGTAAGTTTAGCGCCTTGGTACTTCCGGTAGTGGAGCAGGTTTTTCTCCGCCAGTTTTTGAACCATGTCGGTTACTGAACTGGCTTTGGTTTCCAGTCGGGTTGCCAAATCACTGGTGGAAACGCCTTTGTCTGTATTGCCGCTGAGCGAATACACGGCCTTCAGGTAGTTCTCTTCACTGCGCGTAAGGGGCTGTTCGGTCATGGTACAAAGATAATTTTTTCCGGGTTGATAAAAACAGGTTTAGACTTGTCTAAAATCATCTGGACTGAAAGAAAAAAGGCGCGCTCCGAAGAACACGCCTTTCCTTTTGAATCATGAAAACGGAATTAACCGCGGAAATTTTCGTTCACTTTGTCCCAGTTGATGACGTTCCAGAAAGCCTGAATATAGTCCGGACGACGGTTCTGGTAATTGAGGTAGTAGGCGTGCTCCCACACGTCAATACCAAGAATCGGATGGCCACCACAGCCCACGCCGGGCATCAGGGGGTTGTCCTGATTCGGTGAGCCGCACACTTCGAGCTTGCCGTTGTCGTGCTTACACAGCCATGCCCAACCCGAGCCAAACTGAGTGGCCGCCGCATTGGAAAACTGGGTTTTAAACTCGTTGAACGAGCCAAAGTCCCTGCGAATGGCATCGCCCAAATCACCGCCGGGCTCACCGCCACCGTTGGGCGACATCACTTCCCAGAAAAGACAGTGGTTGTAGTAACCACCACCATTGTTGCGCACAGCGCCTGAGTAGTTGTTGATATTTTTGAGAATCTCTTCAATGCTTTTTCCCTCTGCGTCGGTGCCGGCAATGGCATCGTTCAATTTGCTGGTGTACCCCGCGTGATGCTTGGAGTGGTGAATTTCCATGGTGCGAGCGTCAATGTGCGGTTCCAGGGCGTCGTATGCATAAGGGAGTTTTGGTAATTCAAATGACATGGTTGTATGTTTTAGTGGTTTACGTTTCTGATTGTGCCAAATTTAGGGCTCTCTACAGAGCTGGCCAAAGAATTAACATTGCTTATCGCTATGAGCCGATTGCTATGTGTGATGATGCAGAAAGTTACCTTTGCGGCAAAGCTGCCATCCATGTACAAAACCTTGCTCAAACCTTTTTTGTTTAAGCTCGACGCCGAGCGAGCGCACAACTTCACCTTTGGTTTGATGCAGTTTGTACTGGGGATTCCCGGTGTGCGCGGACTCTGGTATGCGGGCTCCGTGCGAAGCAAGAAATTGGGTCGCGAGTTGTTTGGCGTGTATTTCCCGAATCCGGTTGGATTGGCAGCGGGGATGGACAAAAACGCGTCGCTTGTTGACGCCTGGTTTTATCTGGGATTTGGCTTTGTGGAAATCGGAACGGTAACGCCCCGTCCGCAGGAAGGCAACCCCAAGCCGCGCTTGTTCAGGCTTCCGGCCGACGAAGCCCTGATTAATCGAATGGGCTTCAATAATCTCGGTGTGGAGAAAGTGGCCAAACGACTTAAAAAACGCTACACAACCATTGTGGTGGGCGGAAACATTGGCAAAAACAAGGATACGCCCAATGAGCAGGCAGCCGACGATTACCTCAAATGTTTCGATGCGCTTTACGAGTACGTGGATTATTTTGTGGTAAATGTGAGTTCTCCCAACACGCCGGGTTTGCGCGAACTACAGGAAAAAGAGCCGCTTACCCGTTTGCTGACCACCATCAACCACCGCAACAGCGAAATGCCGCAACGACGCCCCGTGCTGCTCAAAATAGCGCCGGACCTCAGCAACGAGCAGTTGGACGACATCCTCAGCATCGTAAAAGAAACCGGAATAGACGGAATCATCGCCACCAATACCACCATTAACCGCCAGGGACTACGCACAACACAAAGCGAGGTTGAAGCCATTGGTGCGGGAGGCTTGAGCGGCAAGCCCGTATTGAATCGCTCCAATGAAGTGATTCGCTACCTCCGTAGCAAGGCCGGACCCAAGCTGCCCATCATTGGGGTAGGAGGAATTCACAGCGCCGGGGATGCGGTTGAGAAGCTTCGCGCCGGAGCCGATTTGGTTCAGGTTTATTCAGGTCTTGTGTATGAAGGACCTGGATTGATAAACCGAATCAACAAAGCCGTACTTGCCGCTGACCTTTGAAAAGCATGAATATGACAAACAGCATCAAACTCATTGAATGTCCGCGTGATGCCATGCAAGGCATTCACAATTTTATCCCCACCGAAACCAAGGCGGCATACATCAATCAATTGCTGCGCGTAGGATTTGACACGATTGATTTCGGCAGTTTTGTGTCGCCCAAGGCAATACCGCAAATGCGCGACACGGCCGATGTGCTGCGCTTACTTGATTTGAGCAATACCCCATCAAAACTCCTCGCCATTGTGGCCAACAGACGCGGAGCGGAGGATGCCGTGCAGTTTGATGAAATTCAATACCTGGGGTTTCCTTTTTCGGTATCGGAAACTTTTCAGCAACGCAACGCCAATTCAACCATTGAGGACTCGTTGGGGCGGGTAGAGGAGATTCAGCAGCTATGTGTGGCACACGGCAAAACGCTGGTGGTGTATCTCTCTATGGCTTTTGGCAACCCCTACGGTGACCCTTGGAGCAGCGAGATTGTGTGCAATTGGGGCCAGCGACTGGCCGATGAACTTGGCGTAAAGATTCTCGCTCCCTCGGATACCATTGGCAACTCAACTCCTGAGAGCATCCAAGATATTTTCAGTACCATGATTCAGGCCTTACCCCAGGTTGAAGTGGGTGCCCATTTGCACACCACGCCCGACACCTGGCGCGAAAAAGTGGAGGCCGTTTTTGCCTGCGGTTGCAAGCGCATGGATGGCGCCATCAAGGGTTTTGGAGGCTGCCCCATGGCCAAGGACGACCTGACCGGCAACATGCCCACCGAGCAGGTTGTGCGCTACCTGAATGAGCAAAACATCCCACACGGCCTCAACGAAACGGCTCTTGCCGAGGCTGTGATCAGGGCGGGTGAGGTGATGATAAGTTCATGAAATATTGCGACTTAGAGTTTGTAGATTTATCGAAGAAGGTGCACAGATGAAACTAATACCTTAACTCTTCGCACGTATTTGTATTTTGCAGGCCAAACCTCGTTCAATTTAAAAACACAATCATGTCAAGAATCACAATATCATTTTGCTTCACTTTGTTCATAAGTTTCACAGCCTTCTCTCAGTATATGGATTATCAGGTTAGTGCACCATATCCGGTTGTTGATGCTCATCATAAGGAATACTATTACGCAAACGATGAGATTATGGCTGTGAAAGTAAAAGGTGGGCTGGTCATTATTCAAAAGTGGAATTCGTTAACATTGAATGAAATAAGTAGAAAGGAATACAAAGATTTTGGGAAAGGTTTCGAGTATGAAGGCCTGCGTGAATTCAACGGAAAGTATTATTTGTTTTATAGCATATGGGATCGTGGAGCATTTAATGAACAGCTTTTTGTGCGAGAGATTGATTTTGACAAAGGAACATTCAAAGAAAAGGGTAAACTGCTCTTCAAGGTAGATGGCAAACTTGCTACAGCTGTTGGACGCGGAATGGGGGCCGTATATTTGTACGGAATACCCTTGGGGGTTAAGGGGAAATTTAACATACAAAGTTCAAGTGATCGATCGTGGATACTAATTCAGTATCGAAGGAAACCTGAGAATATCAGAGACAAAAAGAACTACGATGTTATAGGCTTGAATGCTTTTGATGACTCAATGAATGAAATCTATCGTAAAGAGGTAAATATGCCTTACACGGAATATAAAATGGATAACATAGACTATACGATAGACAATGCCGGCAATGCTCACTTACTTGCATTGGTTTATGATGGTGAAAACCGGAAAAGGTTTGACAAGGAAGGTAATGTGATGTATCATTTGGAGCTATTCACTGTTCTACCTGATTCTGAAATGCTTAAAGTCGTTCCCATTGAAATAGAGGGGAAATCGATTACCGAGTTAGTTATGTTCAACACGAGTAAGGGAGATGTTTTATGTGCTGGTTATTATTCGTACGGTAGCAAATCTAACTCCAGTGTTGGTGGTGTGATTTTGTTTAAAGTGGATATGAACGGTGATATAACGGAATTGAAGACGTATGATATTCCGTTAGAAGTGGTTAACATGTTTCGTTCAGACAAAGAACGAGCTAAGAATGAGAAGAAAAGTGAAAAAGGCAATGTGGAAATGGTCGAAATGGGAATCGATCGTTTGATGGTATATGACGATGGAGGTATACTGTTAACCGGCGAACAGCATTTTGTTCAACAACACACCCGGGTTGATGCTAAGGGCCGTGTGTCACACTACTACACATATCATTACAACTTTATTTTCAATGCCAGAATTGATGGCAATGGAGAAATTCAATGGATGAACAAGCTGGGAAAAGTACAAGTAGGGCAGAGAGGGAGAGGTGACATGTCATATGCCTACGTAGCCGGCGATGGTCATCATTATTATTTGTTTCTGGATAATATAAAGAACGCTGACTTGGAGTTAAATGAAAAACCGGCAACCCATGCTGATGGTAAGGGCGGTTATTTTACCTCTTACAAATTGAATGATGAATCAGGAGAAATCAGTAAAGTACCAACGTTCAATATGCGTGACGTGAATGGTCTGTCAGTTAGTCAGTTCGGTGTTAATAGAATAATCCCTGTCGGACCAGGGCTGTTTTGTGTAGAAGTTTATAAAGGCCGCAAGCAGGATGTGATGATAAAAGTGAATGCGGATCTGAACTAACATGGAAACGTCTTACCAAGTAGTGTGAGTTGGTGCAACTGCACAAGTTTGTCTAGCCATCAGCACCTCAAACAACAACCAATTTACCAGCCATACATCAGGACACACCAAAAAACCTATCTTGTTTGCTGAATTTAAAACGACGTATCCGCAAATAGCACCAACAACCACTACTATTTCTGAATGGTGAACATCGGTGTCGGTTTGGAGCATGTTATTAATTGTGAGTTGATTAAAAGGACCCAAACAAAATGAAGACTTGGAAATTGATCTGTGTTCTGGCTGGATTATTGGCCTTCCTTTCGGGTTGTCACCCCGAGGGCAGGGTTTATGTTCAACACAAAGAACTCTCACCAAATATTGAGTGGTTAAAGAAAGATGTACGTGAATTTCAGGTGCCCATTGAAAACACCGACCACAAGTATAACCCGAGTGTATCATTTCGATATGCCAATGGTTATCAATTTCAAGTCGCAAGAGTGCAAGTAACAGAGGTTAGCCCAAGCGGCAAGGAACAGGTCAATGCATATGAATTGAAAGTGCGCGACGAAAACGGAGATTACATCGGAGAGCCTGGCTTTGATATTTGGGATAGCGAGCATTTGGTAGAAAAAAACAAGCAATTTCCTGAAGCCGGTACTTATACGTATCGCATTGAGCACAACATGCCGCAAGATCCTTTGAATTTTGCGATGGAAATTGGCGTCATACTCGATGAGGCGAATTGAGTTGATTGCTTGCTGATGTTTACCGCGCACCGGCGAAGCTCTGTTT
>SKUL01000365.1 GCA_007129985.1 Flavobacteriales bacterium | reverse complement strand
TACCTTGCCTTTTTCCGAGCCCCCCAGTGTGGTGCTCTCTTCCGATTACGGCCCGGGATCTGCCCCCCTGCTTACCGATTATTGTACACCCTCCTATACTTCATGTAATGAGGTTCAGGTGTTGAATTTCTGGCTTTTTCATTCTAATTCTGCGGTGCCTGCCAACGAACTCATCAATAATGAGGCTTCCGGTTGTAATGGTCTGCCCGGCTCTTATATTTATTATCCCCCCGGTGACCCGGTTTATGTAGCCGCCGTGCCCGACCTCTGTCTGGGCCCGGTTCCGGAAGAGTTCAGGATGCGTGCACGTATCACGCACACAACGGCCAACGCGTTGCTCAGGGTGTGGGTAGATTGGGGGCAAGATGGTTTTCACGATCAAATGGATGACCTTGTCTGGGAAACAGCATCCCTCGTCTGGCCGGCAGGAAATCTGACATCTCCCAATCTGAACACGTTGATACCTGCTTCTGCTTTTTCTGGTAATACGCTGATGCGCGTTACAGGAACGGTGAATTCTCCTGCTAACTCGTGTCCGGGTGGTGCCAACGGCGAAACTGAAGAGTATCTGATTAATGTAGGAGATTGCCGCCCAAATCCCGTTTACCAGGATATACCCATCTACTGTAATATTGGTGAGATTACGCCCAACTCTTTTCGTGTAGCGTGCCGCCGTGTAAACGGAGAGCCGCGTAACGCACGCAAATACTTCTTTCAGGTTCATGAAAACAACTGATATACATATCCGCTGGTGGGTGCTGCTTGCAAGTGTTGCACTGCTGCTTGTTGGAACAACCTGTGCAACGGCGCAGGGAGTTGCCATTGGTACAGTGAACGCGCCGCCTGAGCCCAGCGCTATTCTGGATGTTCAGTCAACCACAGGCGGTATGCTCATTCCGCGTATGACTGCACCGCAGCGCCTCGCTGTTGTGAATCCGGCCAACGGGCTCATTGTTTATCAAACAGCCAACTTCAGTACGCCTCAAGGTGTTTTGCGGCGCGGTTTCTGGTATTTTGATGCCAACATCAACGAGTGGATACACCTCGGTAAGGAGTACACCGGTATTATAGAGCAGCCTACCACTGTGCTTGAATCCAGCCACCTGGTATTTGCTACCGATCCGGGCGATGAAGGGGTAACCCAGCTCAACTGGATCCCGCCCTTTTTAAACGCGCCCTCGGTGGTGGCCACTGCGGTGTATGAGGTTCAGCCCGACCCACCGGCCATTGGAGCCTATTGCTTGCCTGAGATTGGTAATTGCAATGGTGCGAGGATGTGGTGGATGGCGTTTTTTGTTCCGGAAACAGGCTTTGGTACTTGTAACCCTTCAACTCTTGTATGCGCTGACCCCCCTTTCAAAGCGAGACTGGTTCATGGAACGAATACCGCATGTTCCGGGGCTGCGAATGTCGATTACCGTTATATTGCATGGAACCCAATTGACGCGGCAGTGCTGGCAACTCAATCTTTGGCTACAACAGTTGAGTTCAATCAATTGAGTATTGATTACAATTTTGGAGCTGGTGATGATGGTTTTGGAATATGGGTAAACGGCCCGGGTGGTTCGGGTACGGTTCCCAAATCATTTACCTTTTTTATTGATCTGAACGCGGATGGAGATTTTGATGACCCCGGTGAAATGGTGGCGATTTACAATCAAATACCCCAAACGGCTACTAATCGGTGGTTTTTCAGTAGCAATAACCCCGGTTGGCATCCACCCATTACGATTGCGGATATTGCTGATGCCTCAGAAGGTATTACCAAAATGCGTATTATCATACGAAACGGCCAGCCGCCCACCACCAATCCCTGCTTTGAACCTGATAACAATACCACCATTTATGATATGGATATTGAAATACTGGGTACGGGCAACCAACCGGTTTATCCGAGCGACTTAAACCAGTGTACGGTGGATGAGGTAACCCCGGGCACGGCTCGCATTTCGTGCTTCAATAACTTTGGACAGCCTACAGATGTAAAGTTTCACTATAAAGTGATTTCGCACGACTAATGATATTGACCATGAAGCGCAGTTTGTACATATTGACGATGATGTTACTGCCCTTTTGGGGGCTGGCGCAGCGGGTTGGAATCAATCCTACCGGAGCGAATCCTGATCCGTCATCGGTACTTGATGTAGCCAGTGAAAGCCACGGAATGCTCACACCGCGTATGACCCAGGCTGAGATGAATGCCATTGCATCGCCGGCAACAGGTCTGTTGGTTTTTCAAACCGATGGCAAACCGGGTTATAGGTTCTATGATGGCAGTGAGTGGCATTATCTGCGCGGAATGGTGAGCGCACCCGGGCGTATAGTCACTGAAGAAATCAGTTGTAACACCACGCTTACCGTGGGCAATAGCTTTACGGGCTTTAGCCATGTGGTTAATTGTGTTACCGGCGAAGGAACCGTAAGCTGGGGCGGAGGATTGTACGACGACCCGCCCGTGGTAACTATTTCCGGATCAATTGTACCTGTGCCTCCTCCGGCACCGGATATTTATTGTCCTAACTTTTACACAGCACCATGTAACACCCCCGGAAATGCCGACCAGATTATAGGCGTTCAGATTCAACACAGCACGGCAGGTGCGGGTGGCCCGTGGACCACCATTATGCAGCACATGTCGGGCTGCGATGCTCCGAGTAATGGTAACTATGTTGAAGTGCCGGAGTCAGTAGCCACGGCAACGCTCAACGGAAATATCGGTGCCTGTGGAACCAATAACTGGTATAGGGTGGGAATTGCCAGTAGTTTAGAATGGAACGACCGGGTGCAAGCTTTTATTGACTGGGATTCGAACGGAGATTTTTTCGGTGCTCAGGAGCATATTGCACCGATTTGCGACTGGGGTTTATCCGGTCAGGGCGGCGCATTTCTCTTTAGTTCTCCCTTTCAGGTTCCTGATTTCGCATTAAATGGAAATACGGTTTTGCGTTGTCGGTCTATATGGACTCCCCAGTGTAATCCATGTACGGGTCAAATCTTTGGTGAAACAGAGGATTACACCGTAACCATTCAATGTGCAACTTCGGGTCCTTCACCTGAAATTCCTACGTATTGTGCCATCACGGATGTAGGAACCACCTTCTTTGATTTTAAGTGTACGCTGCTCTCGGGTTCTCCCATCATTCCTCCGCTGGTCAATTTTGATTTGGTACCGGCTGATGAGCCATAGGTGTCTCAGGGCAACACACTCCGCCTCGTCAGAGCTAGCTGTAAGTAGCTCGTATTGAGGATGAAAATGCAATGGTCTCCTGTTGTCACTTCCACCGAAGACCGATAAGCCACGACGCGCAGCGAGTGAGTTGAGTCTGTAGCGGAGAAGTCTCGGTTGGATCTGGCCTAAAAGTGAGATTTTTCCACTCCATGCCTCGTTCCTCAGCATTCCGGTCGAAATGACAAAGGGGTGAGAATGGAGTTTTGTACTTCATCACTAGACTTTTGTCACTTCGACCGAAAGCCGATAAGTCATGATGCGC
>SKUL01000115.1 GCA_007129985.1 Flavobacteriales bacterium | reverse complement strand
GTGATGACCGAGAACATGACAAACCTCGCTCAAAAATCTGTCCGGGAAAGACTTGCGCTTACCCTCGTTATGCTGAACGACACCTACGGCGTGGATGCCATGGACAATGGCAAGGTAATCATCAACCTCACCCGCGAAGATCTGGCAAACATTGTTGGAACCGCAACCGAAACGCTCATTCGTCTGCTTCACGACTTCAAGGAAGAAAAGCTGGTGGCAACTGAAGGTCGGAGGATAAAAATTCTGGAACCCAAACAACTAGCTGAGGTTGGTGGCATCGTTTAGTTGCAACCAACCTACACCTTATCCAGATTTCGGTGATCAGTGCAAAAAAGTGATTTAAATCAGCAAAACAGCTGACAGGAGTCATAACACGGCTCCTTTTTTTGTTTCTACTTTGTACCATCCCAAGATTTCGGCCTTATGAAAAACATACTTGTACCTACTGATTTCTCTGATTGTGCTACCGCGGCTATTCGCACGGCAGCCGATATAGCCCGAACCACAGATGCAGAGATTCGACTCTTACATGTGTACGAACGACCTATTTACGGGTTTGTGGATATGTCGGTTGACCATGAGCAAAACCGGAAAATCAAAGCTGACCTTTGGGAGAAACTTCACGAAGCTGAAAAGCACCCAAGTCTCGAAGGTTTGGAGGTAAATTCAAGCCTGATGTGGGACAAGCCGGCGTGGGAAGCCATTGCTCATGAAGAGTTCAAAGACCACGATTTGGTGGTTATGGGAACTCACGGTGCCAGTGGGTTTAAGGAGATGTTTATCGGATCCAACGCTGAAAAAGCCGTGCGGTTGAGCAAGATTCCTGTACTGACGATAAGCAAACACGAAAAAGCTTTCAACCCCAAAAAAATTGTTTTCGCCTCCAACTTTTACCGCGAGGTTGAATCTGTGTTTGGTACCATTAAGAAAATGGCCAATCAATTTAACGCCGAAGTACACTTCTTGAAAATCAACACCCCTGGCAATTTTGAAGCTACGTGGTACAGTGAACGCACCATGAAAGAGTTTGCCGAAAAGATGAACTTTCAAAACTACGTACCGAACATCTATAACGATGAAAACGTGGAGAAAGGAATCCTGAACTTCTGCAACTCGGCAGAACCCGATATGGTGGCCATTGCAACCCACGGTCGCACAGGACTGCTGCACCTTATCAATGGCAGCATTGCTGAAAGCGTGGTGAATCATTTTGATTTACCCGTACTAAGCATTCGATTGGAAGAAGTTGAAAGTCCTACGGGAGTCATATTCCCCTATTAAGAAGCGTAAACAATGAGCAACAAAAAAATATTGGTGCTATTGGGCGATGAGCCATCATCAGCATGCAGTGTTGACTTTGCCTTTCGGTTGCTCGATAACAACGGCGGACTCGTTGTTGCTACCTTTTTACCGGAGCAAAGCAAAGACCTCAACCACCGAAAAGAAATAGCCAAGGAGCTAAGCAGTCGTTTCGAAAATCGCTCTGCAAAATTGGTATTCAGGCCGGGGCTTGGAATGTCAACGGAGGAAGTGGTGATTGAAGCCCAATTTGCAGATATCGTTATTCTTGTTCCTGAGCTCATGGAAAAACTCATGGCTCCCAACGCCGCTGAAGCAGCCATCACATCACCAATAGTATTGGTGCCAGGCCCCACCAAGGATGTTCAGCACGTGTTAATTACCCACGATGGAAGCAAAGAGAGCCTGCCACGTATCAAGCAGTTCTGCCAGATTTTGAGCGATACCTGCAAAAATGCTGAAGTTACCCTGGTTGAATTCAATCACGACAGTGAGCAATTCAACATCAACGAGGAAAAGTTGCTCATTGAATACCTGAGAGGGCATTGTGCTAATCTGGGTGTTTTTAAGGTGGGAGAAGAATCTCCGGAGCGAATTCTGGAGCTGATTGACTTTAAAAAGAACACCATTGTGGTATCAGGTACGCTGGACATACTCGGCAAATCACTTCACCACATTCCATCTCTTACCAATCAGTTGATTTATGGTGAGAAGTCTCCGGGGTTCTTTGTTTAGAGGCTGATTCGCTTTAATCACAAACCTCTTGCCCTGCCGTTCCAACCTTTTCAACCCTCGGACTGAGATAGGGAATATCGAGATTCATTCCGCGTAAAATCAGCACCGCACCGAGGGCAATCGCCACCACCGGCACCACTTTTCTGCTGTGCCTTCTGAACCAGGGTGCCACATAGTTTCTTAACGACATCATCATCCACATGGCCGGCCAGGTACCTAGGCCGACAGCAGTCATTACCAAGGCCCCGTTCAGTGCCGAGCCCGAAGCAATAGCTCCGGCAAGCGAAATGTAAATCAAGCCACAGGGCAAAAGTCCATTCAATGCTCCCAAAAGCAGGGATGACCCAGGGCCTCGATATCCAAAAACCGGACGGGCCAAACGCCCATATAGCTTTACTGCACGAGTGTTCCAACTGCTGGTAAAACGCCAATTAGGAATAAGCGCCGGAATACCCAGCAACACAATAATTGCGATACCGAGCACCAATGACACCCGCTGGCCGCTTTCAAGAAAATTTACGGACGCTCCAAAAGCACCAAACAAGGCACCCAGCAAGGCGTACATCGCAATACGGCCGGAGTTGTACGACAACAAAGAGAAAAACCTGTTGCCGCGGGTGGGCACAGCCATGGCCAAGGGCCCACACATACCCACGCAATGCAAGCTGCCTGCAAGCCCGACCAGAAAAGCCCCGGTGAGTACCGCGGGTTCCATTACGGAATGAAAACGGGCTTCTCTACAAAGAATGATTTGCCCTCAAAAATACAGTCGGCCTTGAACACATATTGGCCACGCTCAAAAGCATCACGACCAATTGTCATGGCTCCACTTTCATCCATTTCCCATTGAAATTTCCGGTCGAGACCCGAATCTGACGGACGAAAAAAGAGCAAGT
The DNA here is from genome assembly GCA_007129985.1 of Flavobacteriales bacterium. Classification (GTDB taxonomy): domain Bacteria; phylum Bacteroidota; class Bacteroidia; order Flavobacteriales_D; family SKUL01; genus SKUL01. The sequence continues at coordinate 564 of SKUL01000115.1, read as the reverse complement.
CGCCTGTTGCTTCTATTTCTCCCGGCGATTGGCTAAACTGAACCAGAACCTGACCATCCTGAATCAAAACCTCAAGGTCCAGACCACTTGTCAGGGCCGTTTTGCGTTTGTCGATCTGGCCCTGATAGGCAAGTTCCTGTGCGTAATAATCAGGCGTAACCAGCTCAAATTCAACACCTGTGGTGCGGTAAACCAGGTACAAAATGAACAGCGCGAACGCAGTATAACCTATGGCAATTTTCCATCCCCAATTCATATTCATTCGTTTTATGGTCCTACAAAATTGGTGGCGGTGGTTGCTATGAGTTCACCATCTCTGTAGATACCGAGTTTCAATTTCATTTTCTTCGAAGTTATCTCATCACGGGCAAAAACCAAAAACATGGAGCCTTCGGCCTTGCCCTGACCCTCAATCTGCAACCGCGAACCCACCATCCGAATCTCACCGGATTCGCCCAATAAACGGAACTCAAGGTTCATGTCGCGACCGGTTTTGTTGATGATTTTGTAGTTGTACAGGTTGCTGATACGGCCATCCTCCTCCTTGTGAAAAAGCATTCCCGG
>SKUL01000017.1 GCA_007129985.1 Flavobacteriales bacterium | reverse complement strand
GCAAGAGCCTGCCGTGGATGCTCAGCATTCATCTCGTGGAACGCTGTTTATCATTGGCGGTGGCCCAAGACCACCTGAATTGATGACGGCATTGGGTGAGCTGGTTGACGACGGAGCTTCTGTTGCTCTAGTGACCCTCGCGAGCAGTGAGCCCGACAGCGCGTGGTGGTACATCAACCGCGATTTGCAAGCGGCAGGATTGCACTCCATCTGGCATTTTGATGTGCGCCGCGGAATTTCGAATGAAAGCGTTGATTCCTTGAGAAGCGCGGCGCTGGTTTTTCTGTCGGGCGGTGACCAATCTGCCTTTTTGCGACGGGCCGATACGCTGAATATCATCCCTGCCATCCTGGAGGCATATCAATCGGGAGCGGTGATAGCTGGAACCAGTGCAGGTGCTGCGCTGATGAGTGATGTGATGATAAGCGGAGACCAGCATCTCAGCAAAGAGTACGAACCCACCTACAGCAGACTGATGGCTGCGAACGCGGTATATGAAACCGGACTCGGATTTCTGAAAAACACCATTGTTGACCAACATTTTGTGGAAAGAAGTCGCTACAACCGAATGCTCACAGCCCTGCACGATCATCCCACAATGACCGTGTTGGGAATTGGCGAATCAACAGCCGCCGTTGTCAGTGGCAACGAAGTAACAGTGGCAGGAGCAGGGCAGGTGGTGGTAGCGCGCAATCGCGGTGCGGTTCTGCGCAACAGTCAGGGACTTATCAAATTGGAAAATGTTAACTTTAGCGTTCTCGTTAACGGAGACCGCTTTTTAATCGAAGAAAAACCATGAAACAGATTTACACAGTTTTATTTGCTTGCGCTGTGCTTTTTGCGCAGGCTCAGAATTACACGAGCTTTTTCACCGGAAATACTGAAGACGTAAGCCCCGAACCATTGGGCGGCCTTGTATTGATGGGAGGAGCAACTGAGAATGATCAGGCCATGCAGTGGTTTTTGGAAAAGGCCAATGGCGGTGATGTAGTGGTGATTCGCGCATCGGGAAGCGATGGCTACAACAACTACCTGTACAACCAATTGGGAGTTACGGTAAACTCTGTGGAAACCATCGTGCTCAACAACGCGGCTGCCGCCGATGACCCGTATGTGATTCAGCAGATTGAAAATGCTGAGGCACTATGGATTGCCGGAGGAAACCAATGGACCTACATCAACGAATGGCGCGATGCAGGGGTGATGGATGCCATCAACTATCTACTCAACGAAAAAGGTGCCGTAGTAGGCGGAACCAGCGCCGGAATGGCGGTTTTGGGAGGAACGTACTTCACGGCTCAATTTGGAACGGTGCAGTCTGGGGCGGCGCTGAACAACCCTTTGGGAAGCAATGTTGCGCTCGGTCACGGTGATTTCCTCCAGGCACCCTACATGGAAAATGTGGTAACCGACCAGCACTACAACAACCCCGACCGTCGAGGAAGGCACTTCACGTTTATGGCGCGTATTGAGCACGATTTGAGCGAGCGCGCCTTTGGTATTGCCAGTGATGAATACACAGCCGTTTGCGTAGAGTCCGACGGTACAGCACGGGCTTTTGGCGATTACCCTGACTACGATGATTTCGTGTATTTCCTGCAGTCAAACTGCCAACAGGGAGGCCCGGAAGTGTTGGAAGCCTCCACGCCACTAACCTGGAACCGCGATAACAAGGCCGTTCAGGTTTACAAGGTTCCTGCTACCAATGCGGGGCAGAACTTTTTTGATTTGAACAACTGGCACACCGGAGAGGGTGGAAGCTGGCAAAAATGGTGGGCCGTAAACGGCGAGCTTTTCATTGACGAAGAAGGAACTGAACCCGACTGTGAGGTTACTGGAGTGCCCCTTCTGGACGCAGAAACATGGAAGGTCTTCCCCACCATTACCCACACCAACGTGCAAGTGATGGGCGAGGATGGCAACTGGCACTGGCAATTGTACGACCTGAACGGAAGAATTGTAAAACGCGGACAGGTATCGGGCAACAGAACGGATATCGCAATAAGTGATGCACCTTCGGGATTGTATTTGCTCGAAATCGTTTTTAATGGTAATATGCGGCGGTATAAAATAATCCGACCGTGAAAATGACCCGAATGAAATCGCCTGACGCCCTTGTGGTGGTGTCGGCGGTTCTGCTCTTTTTTGTGCTCCTTACGTGGATTGTTCCTTCGGGTAGCTACGATCGCGAAGTGGTGGACGGCAAAACCATCGTGATGCCCGGCACCTACCACAGCACTGAAGGAAATCCACAAGGTATTTACGATTTCCTGAAGGCACCCATCAAGGGCTTTGTGAGCGCTGCGCACATTATCGGATTTGTGTTGCTGGTGGGAGGTGCTTTCTCCATGGTAACCGCCACGGGTGCGCTCGATGCCGCTTTACAACAAGTGCTTCGGGCTGCCCGCCGAAGTCCGCGACTCAAAAAATGGGTTATTCCTATTCTGATGTTGCTCTTTGCCTTTGCCGGTGGAACCTTTGGGATGGCCGAGGAGATTTTGGTTTTCATCCTCATTACACTTCCTTTGGCGCGATCGCTGGGCTATGATGCTATTGTGGGCGTTGCCATTCCTTTTGTAGGAGCCTCCATGGGATTTGCCGGTGCTGCGGTTAATCCCTTTACCGTAGGCATTGCGCAAGGCATTGCTGAGCTTCCTCTGTTCAGTGGATGGGAATACCGCTGGTTTGTTTGGGCGGTGTACACTTTACTGGGAATTCTCTTTGTGATGTGGTATGTAAGGCGACTTGAAAAATCGCCCGAAAACAGCTTGCTGTATGGCGTTTCCGGATTGGAAACCAATCACGAAGAGCCCGAAGAGATTCCTTTTAACGGGCGGAGGAAGGTGATTGTGGTGCTTTTTCTGTTTTCGTTGGGATTGCTGATGTACGGTGCAAACGCCATGGACTGGTACATTGATGAAATTGCCGCTCTGTTTATCGCGCTCGGTTTGGTCTCCGCAATTATTTCGCACCTCGGGTTGGCCGACACGGTAAAAGCCTTCACCACCGGAACCAAGGATATGCTCACCGCTGCACTGATTATCGGAATCTCCAAAAGTATTCTCGTGGTTGCTGAAGACGGACAGATTATTGACACCATTCTCTTTGCGCTGGCAGGAGTGGTGCGCGATCTGCCACCCGCTATTTCGGTGCAGGTGATGTTCGTTACCCAGGGGCTACTCAATATTGTGGTGCCTTCCGGCTCAGGTCAGGCGGCCATTACCATGCCGGTGATGACGCCGCTTGCAGACATTATTGGGGTATCGAGGCAATCGGCTGTGCTGGCTTTTCAGATGGGCGATGGATTGCTCAACATGGTGATTCCCACCAGTGGCGTAACCATGGGCATTTTGAGCATCGCCGGAATACCCTACACTGTGTGGCTGCGTTGGATGTGGCGATTTATCCTACTTGTTACTGCCGTTTCAATGATTTTGCTCGCTGTGCCCGAAACAATTTTTTCTTGGTAGCCCAGTGTTTACAAGGACTTGACGCCCAAGG
>SKUL01000012.1 GCA_007129985.1 Flavobacteriales bacterium | reverse complement strand
TTGCTTTTTCAGCCGGCTGAGGAAACGGGTGAGGGTGCCCGTCGCGTAGCAAATGGCAATGTATTCAAAGAACTGAACCCCGATTGGATTTTTGCTTTACATAACCTGCCCGGTTTTCCCGTCAATCAAGTGGTTTATCGGGAAGGGGCATTTAACCCGGCGGTGAACAGTCTCATTGTAAAATACACAGGTCATACTTCGCACGCTGCTGAGCCTGAGAAAGGCCGAAACCCGGCACTCGCCATGGCAGAGCTGCTGCAGGAATTGCTAAGATGGAATGAAGGAGACTCCGAAAGCGCCACTTTTACTGTGGTGGCTCCTGTTTATCAGCGTCTGGGTGATAAGGCCTATGGAACTTCGGCAGGTAATGGCGAGAGTCATTTCACCATCCGCTCAGACGCCGCCGAAAAGATGCGCGAACTGGAACAACGCGCCGAAGAGCTTGCCCGAAACCTGGGCGACAAGCACGAATTGAAAACAGAAATATCGTGGACTGAATCTTTTGAAGCGGGTTTCAATCACCCGGATGCCGTTGCCCATATTACAAAAGCAGCCAAGGAATTGGGACTTGATGCCCACGAAGTTCCACGGCCTTTCAGATGGGGCGAGGATTTTGGGCTTTTTACCCAGCGGTACCGAGGTGCCATGTTTTGCCTGGGTGCCGGGCGTGAACATCCGCCGCTTCATCATCCGCATTACGACTTTAAAGACGACCTGCTGGAACCGGGAGTCGCCATGTTTTATCAGATTATCAGAAATATACTGCATGTTTGAGCCATCCTACATCGAGCTGAGCCGCTCAGCACTCCTCAACAATCTGCGTTTTTTGCGCAAACGAATTGGCAGCCACGTCAAGTTATCATGCGTGGTGAAAGGAAACGCCTACGGCCACGGTATTGAAACTTTTGTGCCCATGCTGTGCGAAGCCGGTGTAGGCCACTTTTCGGTGTTCAGTGCCAGCGAGGCCGAGCGCGTGCGGAAAGCCTGTTCATGCGGTCACGACATTATGATTATGGGGGAGGTGGACGGTGATGCTTTGGAATGGGCGATTTCAGAAGGCATTGAGTTTTTTGTGTTCGACAAGCATCGCCTCGAACAAGCCCTTGATATAGCCCAAAGAAAGAACCGTAAGGCGCTTATTCACATTGAACTGGAAACGGGAATGAACCGCACCGGTTTTGAAAAATCGGAGCTTGATTGGGTGGCCGAAAAGTTGGAAGAGCATCCGGAGCACATTCATTTTCGGGGTTTATGTACGCATTACGCCGGCGCCGAAAGCATTGCCAACTACCTGCGGGTTCAGCGCCAAATGCGGCGCTACCGCGAAGGACTGAACTATTTCGAGTCGCGCGGACTCTCACCTGAAGTGCGCCACACATGTTGTTCAGCGGCCATGATGATGTTTCCGAGAAATCGTTATGACCTTGTTCGCGTGGGTATTATGCAATACGGGTTTTGGCCCAGTGCCGAAACATTTGTCAAATACGTGATGGGTCGCAAGAACCGAAAAGACCCCTTAAAGCGTGTGATTTCATGGAAGAGCCATGTGATGTCTATCAAAGAGGTGTCGCCCGGTGAGTTTATCGGCTACGGACAGAGCTACCAGGCACGCGAGAACATGCGAACCGCCGTCATTCCGGTGGGCTATTCACACGGTTACTCACGGGAGCTAAGCAATCAGGGACGGGTTTTGATTCGCGGGCAGCGAGTGGGGGTTGTGGGTATCGTGAACATGAATATGTTGCTCGTAGATATCACGGAAATTCCTGAGACAGAAGTGGGCGACGAAGTAGTACTTATAGGCTATCAGGGTGATATGGAAATTACGGTGGCTTCATTCGGAGAACTTACCAACCAATTGAATTACGAACTCCTTACGCGGCTTCCGCATCACTTACCAAGAAAACAAACAGACTAATGGCTTTCATCCGACTTTACAAAGACAAGCTTAAGGACAACTACAACTTTCTAAACAAGATATTTAAGGATCGCGATATTGACTGGGGCGTAGTGTCCAAAATATTGTGCGGAAATGAACTGTTCATCCGTGAACTACTTAATCTGGGCATTCACGAAATACACGATTCGCGCATCAGCAATCTCAAGCTGGTTAAGAAGATAAATTCTTCTGTGCAAACCGTGTACATCAAGCCGCCTGCGCGCAGGAGTATTCCCAGTATTGTGCGTTATGCCGATGTGAGTTTCAACTCCGAACTGGCCACCATCCGAATGCTATCCGAGGAAGCCAAAAAACAGGATAAAACCCACAAAGTCATCATCATGATTGAAATGGGCGACCTGCGTGAAGGCGTGCTCGGAGAGGAACTGCTCGACTTTTACGGCGAAGTGTTCAAACTGCCCCGTATTGAAGTAAGCGGAATCGGAACCAATCTGAATTGCCTGCACGGCGTGATGCCGTCGCAAGACAAACTCATTCAACTCAGTCTTTACAAACAGCTTATCGAAGCCAGATTCAACGTAACCATTCCGTGGGTTTCGGGCGGAACCTCGGTAACCGTGCCCTTACTGCTTAAAAATATGCGGCCCATGGCTGTGAATCATTTCAGGGTGGGAGAGGTGCTGTTTTTTGGGAATAACCTGTTCACCAACAAGTTTATTAAGGGCATGAAGACAGATGTTTTCAAGCTGTACGCCGAAATTATTGAGCTGACCGAAAAACCCATGGTGCCCATCGGAGAGCTGGGGCAAAATGTGGCCGGACACGCCTTTGAGGTAGAGGAGGAGAACATCGGCAAAACCCACTTCAGGGCCATTGTGGATATAGGCTTGCTGGATGTTCAAACCGAGTACCTTGTGCCTGAAGACAAACACCTAAGCATTGCCGAAGCAAGTTCCGACATGCTCGTTCTGGACCTCGGCAAAACGCGCAGAAACTACAAAGTGGGCGACTTGATTTCCTTCAGATTGCAGTACATGGCTGTGTTGCGCCTGATGAATTCTGCATACATCGAAAAGCAGGTGCAGTAATTTCTTTCACGTGAGGAATCCGAGTCCCAGCGGTTGACTCGTAAACCAACCGGTAAGACTCAGTCGAGGTTGGTGGGCCTCCAGTACTTCGTGCAGTACAGTGTCGCTTCTGAACATGGCCATACGATTTCCCAACGGCTCAACAAGGATTTTGCCTGATTTGTCGTGAATAACGAGCTCACCTCCGTGGCCGGTTTGCCAGTTGTCATTCATATACAGGATAAACGAAATCAACCGGTTATTGCGGTCTTTGAACTGGTCGAAATGCGGTCGGTAATATGCACCTTTGGGGTAGTGGGCAAAATGGAATTCCGCGTCTCTGATTCCAAGAAAAAAGGCCCTGTTCAGCTCATCGGCCAGGCCTTCTACCCACTTCCAGAAACGCTGAACGGCCGGGTCATCGTCGAGCCTGTCGAGCCAGAACACTTCATCGCCCCGAATGCGTTTGTTCATTTCAAACTGGGCACCGCTGCCAATTCCGGCACGTTCCATTTCATCGCTCTCAACCAAAGCAAGC
>SKUL01000253.1 GCA_007129985.1 Flavobacteriales bacterium | reverse complement strand
TAATGTGGATTAAATTCGCGTGCGTACTTTGTCCCAAGGCTTGATTTGCCAGTTGGTCCACGCGGTGCAAACCAGATTTCCCTCGGTATCCGTCACCGGAATTTCACAGCGGATGTACACGGCATCCTCCGTTTTGAGCGGATTCACCACTTCCTTCGCCAATCTCTCAGGGGTAATTTCAAAACGGGCAATGGCATCGGTTTTTGCCTGATAGCTGTATTTCACCTCAATGCTTTCCATGATAAGGCGGTAGCGCTTCACACCCAACTCGCGGAGCAGCACAAGGCCCGAAGTAAACTCGGCGGCAGTAGCGAGGCCGCAGGCATGCACCCCTTTAATGTGGTTGAAGTTGCTGCGCCTGTAGGGAATAACGGAGCCAATACCGTGTTCAGTTATTTCGCGAATGCGAATGCGGTGCGGAGCGTTGAAAGGAATCATGCGGTACAGCAAACGATTCAGCAACCACAGCCAGAATGCGCTTTTCTCTGCGCGTTCAATCAGTTTTTCGAGGTTCATCGGCTTCCGTTGAGGATGGATGCTATGTCCGGACGAAAATACTGGTCGCTCTTCATCACCTTCCCGTCTTCGCGGTGAATGGGCTTTCCGTTGGCGTCGAGCTTGCTCATGTTGCTCCGCTGAATTTCTTCGAACACCTCTTCTATCTTATGGTGAAGGCCGTGTTTCAGGATGGTTCCGCAGAGGATATAGAGCATATCACCCAGCGCATCTGCCACTTCAACCAAATCGCCCCTTTGAGCGGCCTCGAGGTATTCTTCGTTTTCCTCGTGCATCAATCGGTGACGCAATTCAAGGTCCCGGGCGCTCAGGGCTGCGGTGGGAGCAGCAGCGTTCTCAATTCCAAAGGCGTCGTGAAAGTCGCGCACCATATCAATGGTTTGACGCAGGCTGAGAGTAGATTCTTTGATTTCCATGTGGTTTTCTTGAAAGTGAATGACGTATTGACTCATGCGAATGTAGCCCAGCCACGACTCATCTCACAAAATTGTTTTCCACAATGAAGCTTAGGGAATTAGACTCGTCGAAGCTTAACAAACATTAACAGCGCTGAAGCCCTTGTGCATACAGCATTTTTTGAATTTTGGGCGTTCGTGAAAAAAGCCTTCTCAACATGACTTTTTGCTTCCCTTCGGAACACGATATTTGCAGTCCGCAAAAGCGGAAAAAAACCATCATTTCAATCGAAAAAACAACACGACATGAGTGATTTAACTGCCGGACTTCCCAACGAAAGTGCACCAGCAGGCAGCCCGCCGGTATCCGGTGCGCCCGACATCCGTGAACTCAACGAACGCATCCAACGCGAGAGCGCCTTTATGGACCTTCTCAATATTGAGATGGAAAAGGTCATAGTGGGCCAGAAAGACATGGTTGAGAAACTGTTGATTGCGCTGCTCAGCAACGGTCACGTACTTCTCGAAGGAGTTCCCGGGCTGGCAAAAACACTGGCTATCAAAACGCTAAGCGACGCGATTGAAGTTGATTTCAGTCGCTTGCAGTTCACCCCCGACCTTCTGCCTGCCGACCTCATCGGTACCATGATATACAACCAGAAGAAGGAAGAATTTATCGTGAAGAAAGGTCCGATTTTCTCCAACTTCATTCTGGCAGATGAGATTAACCGTGCTCCGGCCAAGGTGCAGAGCGCGCTTCTCGAGGCTATGCAGGAACGTCAGGTAACCATTGGTCCCGACACATACAAACTGCCGGAACCTTTCCTGGTACTTGCCACCCAAAACCCTATTGAGCAGGAAGGAACCTACCCCTTGCCCGAAGCACAGGTTGACCGTTTTATGCTCAAAGTGGTGCTTGATTACCCACGCCGCAATGAGGAGCAAATCATTCTTCGAAACAATATTTCTACCCAGCCTTTTCCCAAGGCTTCCCGTGTGGTAAAAGCCGAAGAAATTCTACGTGCCCGCAACGTGGTTCGGGAGGTGTACATGGACGAAAAGATTGAGCGATACATTGTTGACATCGTATTCGCCACCCGCCGCCCCAATGACTACAAGCTCAGCAATCTCGCGGAGCTAATCAGTTTTGGTGGTTCGCCGAGGGCAAGTATCAGCCTGGCAATCGCTTCCAAGGCACACGCTTTCATCAATCGGCGGGGCTACGTCATTCCCGAAGATGTGCGCGCTGTATGCCGCGACGTAATGCGCCACCGTATCGGGCTCACTTTTGAAGCCGAAGCCGAAAACGTACGCGTGGAAGACATCATCACCGAAGTACTCAACAAAGTAGAAGTTCCCTAGGAGCATTAATAAGGATGGATACCGCAGCGTTACTCAAAAAGGTACGACGCATTGAGCTGAAAACCCGGGGACTCTCCAACCAAATTTTCTCCGGCGAATACCATTCTGCGTTCAAGGGGCGCGGTATGGCCTTTAGCGAGGTACGCGAATACGTAACCGGCGATGAAATCAGAACCATCGATTGGAACGTAACCGCGCGCCTAAACCATCCCTACGTAAAGGTTTTTGAGGAAGAACGCGAACTTACCGTAATTATCCTGGTGGACATTTCCGGGTCTGACAGTTTCGGAACCGGACGTCAGCTCAAAAAGAGTCAGATTACTGAGATATGTGCTGTGTTGGCCTTTTCGGCGATTCAAAACAACGACAAAATCGGTGTTATCTTTTTCAGCGACCAGGTGGAGAAATTCATTCCACCCAAAAAAGGAAAGTCGCACATTCTGCGCATTATCCGCGAGCTGATTGAGTTTGAACCCGAGCATCGTCAAACCAACATAGACGAGGCCCTGCGCTACCTGATTAACGGGGTGAAAAAACGCAGTATCGCCTTCCTGATTTCTGACTTTATGGACGATGGCTACGAAAAGGCGCTGAAAATTGCCAACAAAAAACACGACCTCGTGGCTTTGCGCGTGTACGACCCACGTGAGCAGGAACTGCCCGATATGGGTCTGGTTCCTTTTCGCGATGCCGAAACCGGCCGGTTGGAGTGGATTAATACTTTCAGCAAAAAAGTGCGCACCGCTTTTAAAAGCAAGGCGTTGGAGCACGAGGCAAAGGTTCAGGATTTGTTCCGCAGGTCGGGTGTGGACCACGTCAGTATTGCTGCAGATGAAAATTACATTCGGCCTTTGATGACCTTATTCAAACGACGGGGGTAATGCACACAAAAAGCCTGCTCACATTTATTCTGCTTGTGCTCTTTGCCGGACTTACCGCTTCGGCGCAAACAACGCTTCCCGCAGCCACGGCCGACCGCACGCAAATGCTCATCGGCGAACAGGCTCACATTACGCTTTCCATTGAGTGGGAATCCAACGGCGATGACCCGCTTATTCAGTTTCCTTTTCTGCAAGACACTCTCGTGCGCGATTTTGAAATTGTGGATGTTAGTCCGGTTGATACATTGCAACCCAGTCCCGAAAAACAGCCCAATCTCTTTCAGCTTGCGCAGAAATACACGGTTACTTCGTTTGACACGGGACAATACGTACTTCATCGCTTTCCGGTGGTGGT
>SKUL01000155.1 GCA_007129985.1 Flavobacteriales bacterium | reverse complement strand
GTTGGAATGTCTTTTTTCTCCGGTAATTCACCCGAAACCTTCCGGCGTTCAATATTAACAAATGTTTGTCAATTGAACCGGATTTTTTTTCTGCTTTCTTGAATTGGCCGCTAATACAGCAACTTTTGGCGGCAATTTTCTTTTTTCCACATCTTCATCCGGCCGATTACTTTTGTTCCATCACATTTCAACTCCAATAAAATCTTATTCATGATTGAGCACCGCACACAAATCAGGGTACGCTACGCCGAAACCGACAGGATGGGTTACGTATATTATGGTAACTATGCCGCCTATTTTGAGGTAGCCCGGGTTGAAATGCTCCGCTCGCTGGGTTTTAGCTACCGCGAATTGGAAGACAAGGGCGTGTTGCTGCCGGTGGTGGATTTCAAAGTGCGGTATGTGCAACCCGCGCGTTACGACGATTTGCTGGATATCCATACACGAATTTCCGTATTGCCCACAGCGAGAATCACCTTTACCTACGAAACACGGAATCAAGAGGGTGTGCTTCTCAATGAGGCTGAAACCACCCTTGTGTTTGTGGATGCCGAATCGGGTAGGCCGCGCAAAGCACCGGATGATTTGCTCAAGGTGATGGCAGAAAAGCTCAGCTAGTCTTCCTTCAGTTCTTCCAAACGCAGAGCATCAATTTCACCTGCACCTTTTATAAAGGTATCGAGCTTTTCGCGGGGCACGGTTACTGTCATCTCACAGGAGAGCTCAAAGTTGTGGTCGGAGTTATCGAGCTCCAGTTGTTTCACCATGCTCATCACGTCGTTCATGGCGGCATACGGAAACATCAACCGGAACTTGGAAACCACGTCCAGCGTTAGAATACGGACTTGATTGAGTGCTTCTTCGGCTGCGGCCCTGTAGGCTTGAATCAGTCCACCCACACCTAGTTTGGTTCCCCCGAAATAGCGTACCACCACTACAAGCGTTCCGGTAAGTTCCAGTTTTTCAATTTGTGAAAGAATGGGTTTTCCGGCGCTGTAGGTGGGTTCGCCGTCGTCGTTTGCGCGCACTCTTATATTGTCCACTCCTAGGACATAAGCGTAGCAGTGATGCCGCGCCTGGTGATGGAGTTTGCGTAACTGGTCCAGACATTGGTTGACGTCGCTTTCGTTTTTCACCGGAAAGGCAAAACCCAGAAACTTGCTTCCTTTTTCCTTGTAGAGCCCTTCGGATGGTGCGGCGATGGTGCGGTATTGCAAAACAGGCCCTTCCACGCTACCACGATGTCATAATGATGATGGCCAGAATGGAGATGCCGATTCCGAACCAGTTGCGCTTGGAGAGCACCTCACCAAATGCCAAAAGTCCGGCCAGGGAAGACGCGGCCACAACCCCCATGTTTGCCAGCGGAAATACCACCGAGCTCTCTGCTCCATCGCTGGCCAAAGCCTGCCAGATGAAATAAATGGAGCCGTAGTTCACCACACCCAGGAGTACACCGCCGGCGATACTTCGGGTGAGGGATGTACCGGCGATTTTCTTTTTTCCGCTTATGAAAGGCGTAATGAGCAGTCCCCACAAAAACGCCATCAGAAAAATGGAGGGAATAAAGTACAGTTGGTCTTCGCGCGGAACGACCCTCCCCTCCGCGTATTTCAGCAGGGTATCAAGCATTCCGGAGCCGAGAAAAAGTATCACCGGAAAAACAAGAAGCCGAATCGGAGCCTTTCCCTTGCGCTCTTTCATGCTCGCCATCCAGATACCGGCCAAAGCCAGCACAATACCCGCAATTTTTTGGAAAGTTACCGCATCGCCGTACAACACAATGGCTGCCGAAACAGGAACCACCACGCTCATCTTGCTGGCCACGGATGCCACGGAAAGTCCAATGTTTTGAGCGATGTACGCCATCAAGTGAAACAGCGAAATGAACAAAAAGCCCATCAATGCGCTGAGCCAAAACCACGGTTTTTGGTACACGAGGAACAAATCAACGGAGCGCGGCAGCAACATGGAGCCGAACAGCGCGGCCACGAGGTAATTCACCACAATGGCGCGGGCGGTGCTCAACTTGTAACGCTCAAAGAGTTTGAATAGCACAAACAGCAGGGTTGAGCATAGTACGCTCAGTGCTATGTGCATCAGCATCATTGCGGTACGAAGTGTTCAATCACATCCTTTCCGAAAGTATATCGGCGTAAACTTTTGCCCTCAATGACTGGCGTTGGGAGACCGCCGCCCAGATGAAGATTACCCGTGATAAGGCGTGCTTTATCCCAACAGCGGGCATCCAGAAATCCCTGCAAGGTGACAGCCCCGCCTTCAACCAATACCGATTGAATATTGTGCTGGTGGCACCAGTCCATTATTTGTGGCACCACAGACTGAGAGAAATCCAGCTTTACCCATTGCACATGCGCTTCGGAACCGTTTTTTTCTGCGTTGAAGACCACTGTTTCGGCATCTTCACTGAAAACCGCAGCATTTGCAGGAACAGCGCAGTTTTTGTCAATCAACAGTCGCATCGGATTGGGTCCGCTTACCTGCCTGGTTGTAAGCGACGGATTATCAATCTGCGCGGTGCGTGTTCCGATAAGTATGGCACTTTCTTCAGCGCGCCAGCGGTGGGTAAGCATGGTAGTTTCAGGCGCTGAAATCCAACGTATTCCTTTTTCTTCCTCGCTGCGGAGCGGGTCCATAAAACCATCTACACTTTGTGCGGCTTTCAAAATAACGTAGGGTCGTTTCTTCTCGTGAAAAGTGAAAAAACGCCTGTTCATCCAGCGGCCTTCATCCTCGCAAACGCCCGATACAACTTCAATTCCGGCACGCTGCAGTTTCTCGATTCCCTTGCCGTTTACGGCTTCAAACGGGTCGCGGTTGGCGATTACCACCTTAGGGATTCCCGATTCCACAATCAGGTCTGCGCACGGCGGGGTTTTTCCGAAGTGCGCACATGGCTCAAGACTCACATACAGCGTTGATTGCTTCAGCAAACTCGGGTCTGACACAGAACGAATGGCCTGTACCTCGGCATGCGGACCTCCGTAGTTGCGGTGATAGCCTTCACCAATAATTCGCTTTTTATTAACAATTACACAACCAACCAATGGGTTAGGGGCAACATAGCCCAAACCCATACGGGCCAACTGAAAGCAGCGGTGCATGTACTTGTTTTCCACGCCGCGAAGATAGCCAAAGGAAAGCGGCTTGTTAATATTTATTGGCACCTCATGTTTTCTCGGCTTACAACTTTTCAGCATCTTGCAACGTTTTCGTTATCAGACGGAAATTGCACCATGACTCTTACAGACATACCGATGCGCAATGCAGTTTCGATGCTCTACGTGATGCGTCAGGAATTATCCGGCGTGTATTCCATGGCTGAGCTTGAATCCCTTATTCAACGCACATTCAAGGAACTGCTTAACATGGACCGCATGGCCCTGATGCTGCGACCCGAAACCCCCGTTGATGAGGAGGCCATTGACCGCTTTGCCGAGGTCATTGAAAGACTCAAAAAGGAAGAGCCCATCCAGTACATTTTTGGCCACAC
>SKUL01000377.1 GCA_007129985.1 Flavobacteriales bacterium | reverse complement strand
TGTTCAAGGATGCGCTCCTTTACTTTTTCCAACCCGTGGTGGTCGCGGTCAAGGATGCGCTGCGCACGCGCAAGATCAAATTTGTCTTTGCTGTATTGCTGCCAAGGCAAATCGAGCAGCGTCTCAATGTAGTTGAGTTGCACCGAGTATTCGGCACCCTGAGGGTTCATTCGGTGTAGCTTATCAAGCTCTTTTTCAAAGGTTTTTCGAACTTTGTCGCTCCACTTCTTTTTTTCGCCGCGGGCCGCCAGTTCCTGAATTTCTTCCTCCTGCGGATTACCACCCAGTTCCTCCTGAATGGTTTTCATCTGCTGGTGAAGGAAGTACTCGCGCTGCTGCTGGTCCATGTCAATTTTGACCTTGGTCTGGATGTCGTTTTTCAACTCCAGCATTTGCAGCTCGCGGGTGAGGTGCTTGAGCACAATTTCGCAGCGTTTGAAGAGGTCGCCGGTTTCTAAAATGGCTTGTTTTTCCTCCACCGATGCGTTCATGTTGGAGGAGATGAAATTCACCAGAAAGCTCAGGCTCTCAATATTCTTGATGGCAAAGCCGGCCTCGCTTGGAATGTTGGGTGATTGATTGATGATGTTGAGCGACAAGTCCTTCAGTGAGCTCATCAAAGCCTGATACTGCTCATTGTTGGGGCTTTTCATGGCCTCTTTCACCTTTTTTACACGAGCCACCATGTAGGGTTCTTCGCGCACCAGCTCAGTCATTTCGCATTTGTGCTTACCCTGAATGATGGCGGTAATGTTACCATCGGGCATTTTGAGCAGCCGGATAATGGCGGCCACAGTTCCTAGTCGATTCAGGTCCTCAAAAGCGGGTTCTTCAATATCGAGAGCCTTTTGCGCCACCACGCCAATCAATTTCTTTTTGCGGTAGGCCTCGTTGATGAGTTTGATGGATTTATCGCGCCCCACCGTAATGGGAATCACCACGCCCGGATAGAGCACGGTATTGCGCAGCGGAAGAATGGCCAATTCGGCAGGCGTATCGAGGTTCTGCATTTCGGCTTCCTCTTCGGAAGTCATCAGCGGAATAAACTCTGTTTCGTTCTCGCTGCCTTGCAAAATGTGGAATGGGCCGTCAAATAAAAAGTCGTTCATATGGTTGAAGCTATTCAGTCAAATTGTCAGTTTCGCGCCCTGATTGGGAGCATTTTTGCGTGGATGGCTAGTGGGTCAATAGCCGTGCCAAGAGCTTTGCTAGGAGCGATACCTCGTTGATTGTTCAAAAACCTCCTTCAGGATGTTTTTATCGGCTGCCGAAAGCTCAACGCTGCGTCGTTCCATCACCACCTTTGCTACTTCCAACGCTTTGGTCAGTTCATAGGTTTCGAATGGCACCTGGCCACCCCATGCAAAGGAGGGAATGAACTTGGGCGGAAAGCCCGTGCCGAACACATTGGCAAAGACTCCTACCGTGGTGCCTGTGTTGAACATGGTGTTGATGCCGCATTTGCTGTGGTCGCCCATGGTTAGACCCACAAATTGCCGCCCTGACCGTGTAAGCGCCTCATCGCGGTAGCTCCATGTTTTTACCTCGCCGTAGTTGTTTTTGAGGTTGGAGGTGTTGGTATCTGCGCCCAGGTTGCACCATTCGCCAATCACAGAGTTTCCGATAAAGCCGTCGTGGCCTTTGTTGGAATAACCTTGAATCACGCAATTATTCACCTCACCACCCACTTTGCAGTGCGGGCCGATGGTGGTGGGGCCGTAAACCTTGGCACCCATTTTCAGCGTGGCGTGTTCACAGAGGGCAAGTCCGCCGCGAACGGTTGCGCCTTCCATCACTTCGCTGTTTTTCCCCAGATAAACAGGGCCGCTCGTGGCATTGAAAATGGCGCCGTAGGCCGTAGCACCTTCCTCGGCAAAAAACTGCTCACCGCGAATGTGGTTGTCGCCCGAGAGGTCGGCAGAGTTTCTTCCGTTGCAGAGCAAATCAAAATCTGCTTGCAGCTCTTTTTCGTTCAAGGCAAAAATGTCAGAACATCTGTGCAGTGCGTCAAACTGACCGCCGTACACTTCCTTTTGAAGGCTTTTGGCCATGTCTTCGAGCAGCTTCATGTAGAGGTTCAGGCTCACGCCGTCCAGCATTTCTTTCGGAATATGCATGGCCACAATTGCGCCGTCGGGGTTCAGCAGTACTTGCTTGCTGCTCAACGAGCCAATGGCGTCGCACAGGTCATTGTTGGGCAGTATGGCTGCATTCACCAGAATATTGTCGTTAGCCTGCTTCATTGAGAATTTCTCCATGAGGTAGGGCATGGTGAGAAAACTCACGGTGGCGTTCATCCTGCGCGACCATTTTTCGTGAATTCGCAGTATGCCCAATCGCAGGTCGCCAATGGGACGCGTGTAGGTGAGCGGTTTTAAATCTACGTGTCGGCTGTCGTCAAAAAGGATGATGTTCATGTCGCTAAAGATAAGGAAGCGCCGCAAGGCTTGAAAATAAAAAGCCCCGAATCAGTTGAACTGGTTCGGGGCCGGAATATGGTTAACTCAGGACTACTCCTGGTTGTTTTCTTCTTTTTTACCCCACTTGGCGTAACGCTTGTTGAATTTATCCACACGACCGGCGGTGTCAACGAGCTGCATTTTACCGGTGAAGAATGGGTGCGTTGTGTGCGAAATCTCCACTTTGATGAGTGGGTATTCGTTGCCATCCTCCCATTTGATGGTTTCTTTCGAGTCCGCAGTTGATTTGCCGAGGAAGGTGTAATCGTTACCTACGTCTTTGAAAACAACGAAACGGTAATTGTCGGGATGAATGTCTTTCTTCATGATTTCTCCATTTGGGCGTGCAAAGGTAATGAATCTTTCCAATGCTCAAAACGAATTTTTAGGAAATAGCGGACGGAATGCGCGCTTTTTTCGTTAGGGCTTTGGCTGACTGCTAAAATAAGCGGAATTTAGCAGCCCCGAGCGATGAAAATTTCGATGCAAAAACCTTGGTTATTGGTTGTGGTTGTGCTTGTTGGATTACTCCAGAGCCAATGTCGTAAGCAAAACTTTACGGACGACCCCAACGCGGTGCTCGAGTTCTCGATGGATACGGTTCTCTTCGACACCATTTTCAATACCATTGGGAGTACCACCCGCATGCTGAAGGTGTACAACCGGAACAGGCAGGCTGTTAAGGTGTCGAGTATTCAGGTGCTGGGCGGGCAGGCCTCTCAGTACCGCATCAACGTGAATGGATTACCGGGCGATGTGTTCGAGGATGTGGAAATTCATGGTCGCGACAGCATTTTCATTTTTGTGCAGGTTACAGTTGACCCGGCCGATTCGCTGCATCCATTTGTGGAAGACCGAATTCGCTTCGAAACCAACGGCAATGTTCAACATGTGAATTTACTTGCCTGGGGATGGGATGCCATCTTCTACACGCCCAACGTTTTCCCCACCAACGGATTGCCCCCGTATCGCATCATCAATCCGGAGCCCGGCGGTACCACCATCTGGACCAGCGAAAAACCCATCGTGATATACGGTTATGCAGTTGTAGATGACGGCGACCA
>SKUL01000249.1 GCA_007129985.1 Flavobacteriales bacterium | reverse complement strand
CGAATGGGCTGAATATTGGACGTGAGCAGCGTTAAAAATCCGATGGCCGTAGTTACTGAGGTGAGCAAGGTAGCCAATCCCACTTCCTTGTAAGCCGTTTTGAGGGCCAGCATCTTAGGCTTGCCTTTCCGCAGTTCCTCAAAATAGCGCGTAACGAGGTGTACCACATCGCTCACGCCCACCACAAACACAATCACCGGAAGCACATTCAGCATAATGCCCAGCGGCAAATCCATCCGGGCAAGGATGCCCACCGTCCACAGCACAGCCATCATCACCACCAGCAAAGGCACCCACACGCCCCAGAATGAGCGAAATGCCACCACCAAAAACACGATGATAAGCAGAATACTAAGGCTGATAAACAAGATAAACTCGCGCTGCAACAAATCCACATAGTAGGCCTGTCCGGTGGCGCGCCCGGCCATGTGCAGCTCGTCAAAAGTAAAGCTCTCCATGATGCGACTGAGGTCGGCGGCCAGCTCATCGGCAGCCTCCTTGCTGATGTACTCGTCGGTTTCTACAAACACGCAAAGTGCCTTGCCGTGGGGAGAAAAGAGCGTGCCGACCAGTGGCGGGTGCTGGTAAATGCGCGACGAATCACGCTGGTAATGTTGCGGTTGGTCAAAACGAAGCCACGCGCGCTCAACGGGGGTGCCAAAGAGCGGGTCGAAAGTGAGCTGTTTGATACGGGTAGGCGATTGCACGCTCTTTACGTGTCTGGCAGTGGCGAGGGAGTCGTTAAGGCGATCAACCTTCCGCAGAAAATCCTCGTTGAAAATTCCCTCGCGATTCAGCAGGCCAATGAGCACAAAGTCATTGTCGCTGCCAAAGGTTTTTCGGTAATCCAGAAAGTACTGCGTTTCGGGGTCGTCCTCCGGAAAGAATTTCTCAAAGTCGTAATCAAAGCCCACCTTGCCCAGTCCGGCAATGAAATAACCGGAAACCAAAGCGAGTACAATCAGGGTGAGGATGGAGAGCTGTCGTGCCATGCGTGCCGTGCGAAGATATCTGAAGTTTTTGAACCTCGTTGTGCAATGTTAGGCAGTTCAACACCCCAAAAGGCATTTGGTTGCCATCAGGGGCAGCATGTGTCAAGTTTAAAGGTCACCTCTGATTATCTACAGCGCCACATTTTTGCTATATTGAGCCCTCCAACAACCAAAACCAATTTTAACCATGTTTCTGAAACAGCTTGTTCACAAGACTATACTGCTTTCAATGGCCTTTCCGTTGGCCCTTTTTGCGCAGGTAAACCCTAATGGTCAGATAGACGATATCATGGAGATGTCAACTCCCGTCGCCGAAGACTTTGTGATGCCCGACGGCACCGTTCTCCGCACCGATATTTACCTACCCATTACACGCGACAGTCTGGTTGTTCCCGTCAACATTGACATACCCGATTTCTTGCAGGGCGTTTTTGGCAGTTCCCTCAACTACGATTTTGAGGTGCTGCCCAATAACCATCAGTACATCGTGTACGATAGTATCTTCGATTGCTCTGCCGTCCAGATGATTAAGAATCCCAATCCCTATAAGCTGCCGATGGTATTTTCGCGCACGCCTTACAATAAGGGCTCCGAAAATCTTGAAGGCGCGGTGATTGGCATCCTCGGTTATGCCTACGGAGTACAGGATCAGCGGGGGAGATATACATCTGAGGGCGTGTATCTTCCACTTATTTCCGACTCGTGGAACAAAAACGCTTACCACCCGGAGTACGACCACGCTTTGGACAAGGTGCCTTTCGACGACCCGCGCAACTCCAACAGGCATGAAGACGGCTACAATGCCATAGAGTACATTCGCCATCAGCTTACCCGACAATACGATTTGGACGGAGACGGCATTCCGGAAACTGAAGACCTTCTCTACAACGGCCGCATTGCCATGTTCGGCGCGTCAGCTTTGGGCTACAACCAATACCAGGCGGCTGCGGCCCACCGAATTCACAGCGATGAGCCGGGCTTGAAAGCCATTTTTCCGATTGTAGCACCCGCCGATTTTTACCGCAGTACCGCCTTTCAAAACGGTGTGTTTCGTCACCGACTTGTAAACGGCTGGTTGCAGGGGCAGATTTTTTCAGGAGTGAATGACGATTTGAACGAGATTGACGACGACCCCCACAACGATTTGCACAGCTCCGCCGATTATGATTTGCCCCAAACGCTGATGGTCAACGGAATTCCGCGCACCTATGAAATGAATAAGAATGACGTTGCCGAGTTGGCCATTGACCATTTTGTGGCTTTGCGCTATCCCGACAGCGACATAGGTCTTCATCCTGCGGGATTGTATCCCAATGCCACCGGTCGCCGAGAAATGGATGCCTCACGCGCCATGGTGGATGCGATGGGCGAGTCGGTAAGCCGCGGAAAAATTGTAGATGGAGTAGTGGTGGACGTTCCTGACGACGACCCCGACGGCATTCCGGGAATGGGTAGCACGCCGCGACCCGGACTCACGCACAGCCGCTATTCGAACATGGAAGTGCCTGCCTATCACCTCACCGGCTGGTACGACATTTTTATTGACGGCCAGATTGAAACGTGGGCGCAGATGCGTCAGCACCTCAATCCGGCGCAAACCAACCAGCAATTGCAAAAACTGGTTATCGGGCCGTGGGCGCACCAAACCATTGGCAATGTGACCACCGGCGACCGCACCTATCCCGACAATGTGAGTGAACTGATCGGGTTGAATTTTTCTGACTTATCCGACGATAACCTTCCTGTGGCCGCTGCCTTGCAATCTGAAATTCTCAGTTGGTTTCGCTACAATCTCAACTACCGCTGCGACGGAAATGGGTTTGAATACGGCGAGCCCGGCTTTATGATTCCGCGTTCGCAAAACCCCACGGTGATTGCCTCGGCGGATATTCCTTTTGCGGGAACGGCGTATTTGTATTTGCGGGTTCCTGCGGACACCGTGCGCCTGAGCTTTGAGGATATGCTCGCTGTGTTGGGCGGAAACCAGCCCCTGAGCAACGTGAGCGCTGAGTTGAGCTGGGAAGTGCCGCTGTTGGGAAATGGTTCGGAATTCATCTCATTGCCTGATATTCCGCTGGGAGCGCTTATTCCAGGCGTTGAACCGGGTACCACCGGCATTCCCTTCCGCGATTTTCTCAACGAGGAAGAAGTGGCCAATGTGCGGTTTTACGTTATCGGGCCCAACGATGATGACTCATTCAGCAACAATACTTTGGGAAGCTACTGGATGTCGGCCGACACCTTTCCGCTTCCTGAAGCCACAACTGCCGACCCTGTTCACCGCCGAACACTTTATCTGCGTGGCAACGGAGATTTGAGTTACCACCAGCCTGAATCCGACGAAGGGTTTCACGCTTATGTGCACGACCCGAACGACCCTGTTCGCAGCATCGGTGGTGCCAATATGATTGTGAAAACACCCGATGGCTTACGCGACAGTCAGGGCCAATTTGAGCTGAGCGACCCGCTTTACGCCCCCCACACGCTCACGCATCCCGGTGTTATTCAGTTCGAAACAGAGCCGATAGAAGAAGATTCACTTTGCGT
>SKUL01000364.1 GCA_007129985.1 Flavobacteriales bacterium | reverse complement strand
GTGAGGCGGGAGGAATTACCCAGCACATCGGAGCTTACAGCGTGAAACTGGATGACGGCAGAACCATCACTTTCCTCGATACGCCCGGTCACGAGGCCTTTACCGCCATGCGTGCGCGTGGTGCACAGGTAACGGATCTCGCCATCATCGTGATTGCGGCAGACGACAGCGTGATGCCCCAAACCAAGGAAGCTATCAACCACGCCCAGGCGGCGGGTATTCCCATGGTTTTTGCCATCAATAAAATTGACAAACCCAACGCCAACGCCGATAAAATCCGCGAGCAACTCTCTGCCATGAACATCCTTGTAGAGGATTGGGGCGGAAAGTACCAGGCTCAGGAAATTTCGGCCAAGCAAGGAACCAATATTGACGAGCTTTTGGAAAAAGTGCTGCTCGAAGCAGAAATCCTGGAGCTTAAAGCCAACCCGAACCGAAGAGCTGTAGGTACGATCATCGAATCAACGCTCGACAAAGGTCGGGGTTATGTATGTACCCTCCTTGTGGAGAAAGGAACCCTGCGCGTGGGCGACGTGGTACTTGCCGGCTGCTACAGCGGCCGCGTAAAGGCTATGTACAACGAGCGCGGATCGGCCATCAAAGAAGCCGGGCCTTCTACTCCGGTTACCATGCTCGGTTTTAGCGGAGCGCCCAACGCCGGTGACCGCTTCCACGGTATGGAAGACGAAAAAGAGGCACGCCAGATTGCCGCCCGTCGTTTGCAATTGCAGCGCGAGCAGGGTGTGCGTACCCAGAAACACGTTACACTTGATGAGATCGGGCGTCGAATTGCACTTGGAGACTTCAAAGAGTTGAATCTGATTGTGAAAGGAGACGTGGACGGTTCTATCGAGGCGCTTTCCGACTCGCTGCAAAAACTTTCTACCGAGAAAGTGCAGGTGAACATCATCCACAAAGGAGTAGGGCAGATCACCGAAAGCGATGTGCTTTTGGCCTCAGCGTCAGACGCGATTATCATCGGTTTCCAGGTGCGTCCGTCGGCAAGTGCGCGCAAATTGGCCGAGCGCGAAGAAATTCAAATCAAGCTTTACTCGGTAATCTACGCTGCCATCGAAGAGGTGAAAGAGGCCATGGAAGGTCTGCTCTCTGCCAAAATCGAAGAGCAGGTTCTTGGAACCGCCGAGGTGCGCGAAACCTTCCGCATCACCAAGGTGGGTACAGTCGCCGGTTGCTTTGTGATTGAAGGCAAGATACTTCGAAACCGAAAAGCGCGTGTGATTCGCGACGGTGTGGTGATTTACACCGGAGACCTCGGGTCGCTCAAGCGCTTCAAAGATGACGTGAAAGAAGTAGCCAAGGGTTACGAATGCGGTTTGAACATTGACCGCTTCAACGACATCAAAGTGGGAGATATGATTGAGTCGTTTGAGGAGGTAGAAGTGAAGCAGACTTTGGATTCATAAATCGAATTCCTTAGTCGTCCTCATCCGTGCCGAACTCAATAATGTCGCGCACGATGTAGCAGCCGGGGTAGCTTTCCTGAATTTCCTGTTTGAAACGCTCGGCCTGAAGCCGGGTTCTGAAATCACCAATCCTCAATCGGAAGTTGGGCTGCAACCAGCTAATATAGGCTCCTAAATCGGGATAGGCTTTCAGGAATTCTGTGCGAAGCTCATTGACCTCATCCTTTTTGCCGAAAGCAAGCTGAATCCTGAACCCCTCCATGGGGTAGGTCACTTCTGCCAGTGTGTCGAGTAATGCTATCAGGCGCTGGTTGCCATGCACGCGCACCTCACCCGCGGTGTGGTGTTTGGATTCAACGGTGTCAATCGCCAGACTGTCGGTTTGGGCATGTACCAACGGTGCGAAGAATGCCATACAAAGGATGCCTGCTATTGTTCTCATTGCGTGCAAAAGTACGATGCTGATGGGTCACGTTGGCAAACATCATTCCACTTTTGGTTGTTATCTGGCTGTTTAAAACCCTTGTAAACAAACGGTTTTAGCACAACCTTAGTCGTTATTTAGAATCATTTTAAATTAACACTGAGTGTTCCGTTTTCCGTCTAAATGCCGACGGGTAAAGTTTGAATCTTCTAAATTTGCGCACAAAATTTTTTGACCGTGTTTTAACGAAATTTCAGGTTAAATGATGCACCATCCAAGCCGCGTTCTTCCCTACATCCCCACAATTTTCATCCTCTTTTTCAGTGTGATGTTTGCGGGTTCACTCTCCGCTCAGCCCGACGGTGAAAAGATATTCAGAGGCTATTGTGCTTCCTGTCACCAGGTGCACAAAGACATGACAGGCCCTGCCCTTGCCGGTACGCGAGAGCGCTGGGAAGATCGCGAAGACCTTCTTTATCAGTGGATTGTAAATCCTGCTGCTGTAAAGGAGAAGAATGATCCCTACGTAAATGAATTGTTGGCTAAATGGGAGCCACGTGCCGGTTTGATGACGGCGCAGCCACTCACCACCGAAGAGATTACGGCCGTTCTCGATTACATTGACGCCACACCGCCACCGGCGCCCAAGGTTGCAGATGCGCCGGGTGCAGGTGCTGATGACGGTCGTGCTGCTGCTGATGATGGAGTACCGGTTTTCTTCCTGGCTTTGATTGGTCTTGTGTTACTGATTATCATTCTCTCATTGAGTAGTGTTCGCCGTGCGCTTTCAGGTGCGGTAAAAGAGCGCGATGGCAAAGAGGAAGAAGAGTCGACTTCTTACATGGCGGAAATCCGCGCCTGGATGTGGAAGAACAAAGTGGTCACTTCACTGATTGTGATCTTCTTCATCGTGATGGGGGCCGTAGATGTTTGGGATAGACTGATGGCTGTGGGTGTATTTGAAGGATACGAACCCGAGCAGCCCATTGCCTTCAACCATACCTTGCACGCCGGAGAGCTCGAAATTGACTGTCAGTACTGCCACAGCTCCGCGGCCGATAGCAAGCATGCAGGAATTCCATCGGCCAATGTGTGTATGAATTGCCACGTTGCCATTGATGAAGGTCGTAGCGAAGAAGGCACGCAGGAGATTGCCAAAATCTACCACGCCGTAGGCTGGGACAAGGATGAGCGCATGTACACAGGCCAAGAGCACCCCATCGCATGGGTGAAGGTGCATAACCTGCCCGATCACGCTTTCTTCAGCCACGCTCAGCACGTAAGTGTAGCCGGTTTGGAATGTCAGACCTGCCACGGGCCGGTTGACGAAGAGTACACCGTTGGAAAGCAGTTTGCCCCCCTCACAATGGGCTGGTGTATTGACTGCCACAACAACTCAGCCATTGACCTCAACAGCTCAGAGTATTATGCAGAAATGCACCGTCGCTTCGTAGAAGATGAGCGCGGTCGCGAAATGCTGAAAAAATACCTTGAAGATGGCTCAGTTTCCGTTGCGGAAATGGGCGGATGGGAATGTGCAAAATGTCACTATTAATCCACTAACACCGAAGTTTAAATCCCATGGGAGATACATCGAAGAAATATTGGACCGGTCTGGAAGAACTCAACGAGACGCCCGAGTTCGTGCAATCGCGCGACAAGGAATTTCCTCAGGAGCTTCCGGTTGAAGACTTTCTCAGCGACAAGCGACTTGATAGCGTAACCACAGATCGTCGCGACTTTTTGAAGTTCCTCGGTTTTGGTCTGGGAGCTGTAACACTTGCTGCCTGCGAATCGCCCGTCGTAAAGTCAATACCTTATGTGGTGAAGCCGGAAGAAACCACTCCGGGTATTGCCAATTACTACGCATCAAGCTACTTTGACGGTCACGACTTCGCCAGTGTGTTGGTGAAAACCCGTGAGGGTCGTCCGATACACATCAATGGTAACAAGCAATACGGTGTTGCCGGCGGACGAACCAATGCCCGTATCAACGCTTCAGTGCTTTCGCTTTACGATTCGGCACGCTTGCAGGAGCCTATGAAGAACGGTAGCCGTTCTGATTGGGAAACCGTCGATGGAGACATCAAAACTGCCATCCAAAAGGCTACCGGAGCAGGAAAGTCGGTGCGCGTGTTGAGCTCATCTGTAAACAGCCCCTCAATGATGGCTGCTATCTCCGGACTCGGTGAATCAATGATAGAAGCTGGGGGTTCTGAAGAGCAATTCGGACATGTGCAATACGATGCCATCTCCGCTTCGGGAATTCTCGAGGCCAACGAGGAGAGTTTTGGAGAAGCCTTCCTGCCTGATTACAATTTTGGGAAAGCCAAAACCATTGTGAGTGTGGCTGCCGATTTCCTCGGTGAGTGGCTTTTCTCCAACGAATACATGGGAGATTACGCCCGCAACCGTCGTCCGGAAAACGGATGGATGTCGAATCACTTCCAGTTCGAATCACTGCTGAGCCTCACCGGAACCAATGCCGATGTGCGAAAGCCCATTAAGCCCTCACAGGAAGGTTTGGTGGTAGCCAGCATCCACAACTATATCGCGAAGAAGGCCGGTGCGTCCACCGTATCTGTGTCAACTTCCGAGGTAGATGCCATGTGCGCAACCGCGGCAGAGAAACTCTGGTCAGACAAAGGCCAGTCTCTGATGGTAGCCGGATCGAACAACAAAGGTATTCAGGTGCTCGTGAACAACATCAACTTTATGTTGGGTAACTACGGAAGCACCATCCGCACCAAGAGCAAGCTCAACCTGAAAAAAGCCAAAGACAGCGAGATTCAGGACCTAATCAAAGAAATGAACGCCGGAAAAGTGGGTGTAGTGATCATTGCCGACACCAATCCGGCATACGCGCTTCCCAACGCTGATGAATTCAAGTCGGCGCTTGAGAAAGTGGAGACACGTGTTGCGGTATCGCAGTACAACGACGAAACGGCAAGTCTTTGTAACTATCATGCTCCGTCGCACCACTACCTAGAGTCGTGGAATGACTACATGATCAAGAGCAACTACCTTGCGCTTGCGCAGCCCACCATTGGTAAACTGTATAATACCCGTCAACTGGGAGCATCTCTTCTGGCGTGGAGCGGGCAGGATGCAGATTACCACGCGTTCATTCAAAACGTGTGGGAGAACAATATTCCTGCACCAGCCGAAGCTGCCAGCTTTAACGACCGTTGGTACCGTGCCGTGCACGACGGCGGTATGAAGCTCGCCGGTCATGAAATGGATATGAGCGAGTTTGGTGGTGATCTTTCAGGTGCTGCCTCTGCCATCAACGCTATCAAGTCTAGCGGAGAATATGAACTGGTAGTGTATGCCAAGGCCGGTATCGGAGACGGACGCCACGCCAACAACCCCTGGTTGCAGGAGCTTCCCGACCCCATCACCAAAATGACCTGGGATAACTACGTAACCATGGCGCCGGCAGATGTGCGTTCCAACGGATACAACGAGTACCTCGGTGAGCAGAACCCTGCCACCGTTGTGGTACTCAATGTGAATGGCAAGGAGATGAAACTCCCCGTAGTGGCTGTTCCCGGACAAAAGCCCGGCACCCTTGGCGTAGCGTTGGGTTACGGACGTGGAGCCAACGGCGAAAGAATCGGTAAAGCAGCCTTCCAAACGGGCACATACGGTGGTTACATCGAGGATGAGAACGGCAATCCAAAGCCCATCGGGGTGAATGCATACCCAATGATGACCCGGGCCGGAGGAAATATGATTTGCTGTAACTACGGTGTTTCTATCTCCGGTACAGACGGAACTTATCCGATGGCTACTACGCAAACGCACCACACCATCATGGATCGCCATGCAGTGTTGCGCGAAACAGATTTGAACACCTTCAATACCGGCGACCGCGAGAAGTTCAACCCTGAAACCAAGCTTGTGTTTCACGGGGCTCCTCACGATGCCTACGAGCACGATCACGATCACGGAGATGGTCACGACCACGACCACGATCACCACGACCACAAAGTGCACGTTAAGCACATTGACCTTTGGAACGACCACCCCGTTGAAAACGTGGGTCACCGCTGGGGAATGTCTATTGACCTGAACGCGTGTATCGGTTGTGGAGCATGTGTGGTTTCATGCCACTCAGAAAACAACGTACCCATCGTTGGTAAAGACGAAATCCGTCGTGCCCGCGATATGCATTGGTTGCGCATTGACCGCTACTTCAGTTCAGATATGAACCACGAACGCGGCGATGAAGAAGGATTGGGCACGATTGACACCTACCGAAAAATGGAGATTCCTTCTGAGAATCCCAAGGTGGTTCACATGCCCATGATGTGCCAGCACTGTAACCACGCACCATGTGAAACCGTTTGTCCGGTAGCGGCAACCACCCACAGCAACGAGGGTCTCAACCAGATGGCCTACAACCGTTGCATTGGTACGCGATACTGCGCAAACAACTGCCCCTACAAAGTGCGTCGTTTTAACTGGTTTAACTACATGGGATACAAGAAATTCCGTGAGGTGAACCCATCACAGGACGCAACCGGACGTATGGTGCTGAACCCCGATGTGACAGTGCGCGCACGCGGTGTAATGGAGAAATGCAGCATGTGTGTGCAGCGTATTCAGGCAGGTAAACTGGAAGCCAAAAAAGCCGGACAGCCGGTTCAGGATGGCGCCATTCAAACTGCTTGTGCAGAAGCCTGCCCCACCAACGCTATTACTTTTGGAGACGTAAACGATAAGAAGTCGAAAGTGCGCAAAAACCACGAAAGCATCCGTGGATACTACGCGCTTGAAGAAATCGGTACTCGTCCCAACATTGCCTACATGGTGAAAGTACGTAACGAACAAGAATCAACAGAAGCCTAAACCATAGCCTACCATGCATAAAGAAGCAGCGATTCGGCAACCGTTAATTTTAGGTCACAAAACCTACCACGACATTACCGTGGACGTGGTTGGACCCATTGAGAACAAGGCCCCAAAGATGTGGTATGTGCTCATGAGCATTGCCGGTTTAATCAGTATCTGGGGATTGGGTTGTATCACTTACCTGATTGCAACCGGAATTGGAACCTGGGGATTGAATAAAACTGTAGGATGGGCCTGGGACATTACCAACTTCGTATGGTGGGTTGGTATTGGTCACGCAGGAACCCTGATTTCGGCAGTACTTCTCCTTTTCCGTCAGCGTTGGCGTATGGCCATTAACCGCTCGGCAGAGGCGATGACCATCTTTGCGGTAATGATGGCGGCCCTGTTCCCCGGTATTCACATGGGACGTATCTGGGTTGCTTACTGGGTGCTTCCGCTGCCCAACACCTTTGGTTCTCTTTGGGTGAACTTCAACTCACCGCTTCTTTGGGACGTATTTGCGATTTCAACCTACTTCAGCGTATCGCTTGTGTTCTGGTACATCGGTTTGATTCCCGATTTTGCTACCATCCGCGACCGCATGGTGAAGCCGCTTCCAAAGAAAATCTACGGTATCTTGAGCTTTGGTTGGTCGGGTAAAGCAAAACACTGGACCCGCTTCGAGGAGGTATCTCTCGTACTTGCAGGACTTGCAACTCCGCTGGTATTCTCAGTACACTCTATCGTATCTATGGACTTTGCCACCTCGGTCATTCCCGGCTGGCACACCACCATCTTCCCGCCGTACTTCGTTGCTGGAGCGGTTTTCTCTGGATTCGCGATGGTATTGACACTGCTCCTCATCATGCGCAAGGCCATGAACCTGGAGAACTACGTGACCATTAAGCACGTGGAGTACATGAACATCATTATCATCGTAACGGGTTCAATCGTAGGTGTGGCTTACCTCACGGAGCTGTTCGTGTCGTGGTACTCAGGGGTTGAGTATGAATCCTACGCCTTTATCAACCGTTTCTCCGGCCCTTATGCATGGGCATACTGGAGCATGATGACCTGCAATGTAATTTCTCCCCAGCTATTCTGGATAAAGAAAATCCGTACGAACCTCACTTTTACTTTCATTCTGAGTATAGTGGTGAACATCGGGATGTGGTTTGAGCGATTTGTGATTATCGTAACCTCACTGCACCGCGATTATGTTCCTTCAAGCTGGACCATGTTCTACCCTACCTGGGTTGACATCGGGATCTTTATCGGTACCATCGGTATCTTCTTTACGCTGTTCCTTCTCTTTGCCCGTTTCTTCCCTGTATTGGCTTTGAACGAATTGAAGTCCATTCTGAAGATTTCAGGAGAGAGTTACAAAAACAATGATTCTGCACACTAATCGATAAGAGCAATGGCAAACAAGATTTTGCACGCAATGTACGATGATGACCACACGCTCATGGAAGCGGCAAAAAAGCTGCGTGATTTGGGCATCAAGGTCAAAACAGTGTACTCACCATTTCCCATTCACGGTATTGACCCGATTATCGGAGTGAAGCGCACCCGTATGGCCATCGTTTCCTTCATGTTTGGAATTACCGGTACCAGCCTCGCGCTGCTAGGAATGTGGTACTTTATGATTCACGACTGGCCGATGAACATTGGTGGTAAGCCCAGCTTCAGTCTGATTGAAAACCTTCCGGCGTTTATTCCGGTAACATTCGAGTTTACCGTACTCTGCGCCGCACACGGAATGGCCATCACCTACCTGCTCCGAAACGGAACCTTGCCCGGAATGCCTGCCTCCAATCCCGACCCCCGTACCACCGACGATAAGTTTGTGATGGAGGTACACACCTCCGATAACCACGGTCACTCAGGGGATGAGCTGAAAGACATTCTGAAAGACAGCGGAATCATTGAAATAAGCGAACGAGAAATTGAAAGCTAAGCACACTTCCATGAAGAAACGACAATATACGATTGGTACCTTGGCTGCTGTAGTGCTGACCCTTGTGGTAGTTACCGGTTGCCAGAGAGACCCAAATAGCGCTGGATATGAGTATATGCCCGACATGTATCGCTCACCGGCTATTGAGGCTTATGTGGATTTCGGAATGGATCCTTTCCATTTTGGCGATTCTTTGGCAGTTGCTCAGCGTAACACACCATCAGCGCGCAAGCCGGTAGAGGGAACCATCCCATTCAGCTTCGACCCTAACAAGGTTCACCTGCGCATGCCATACCATATTCCCAACACACCTGAGGGGTATGAAATGGCTGTAGCACTCAAGAATCCATTGAAGATTGACGAGGCCGCCCTCGAGAGGGGTAAAGTGGTTTACGACAAGTTCTGTCAGCACTGCCACGGTAAGAAAGGTAAAGGCGACGGCGCCGTTGTGGTGAAAGGTAATCACCCGGCCCCCGGAGCTTATGATGGTTCACTCAAAGACCTTCCGGAAGGACAGATTTTTCACTCCATCACCTATGGTAAAGGTGTGATGGGGCAGCATGCATCGCAAATCAGCAAGGAAGACCGTTGGAAAGTTACCGCCTACGTGCAGAAGCTTCAAGGAAAGTCTCTTGGTGAAGATGCACCCGCTGATGACACAGAAAACGAAGAAACCGAGTAATTCGAAAACCAAGCAAAAACACTCCCATTATGGAATTCAGTTTTTCCAATAAGGCCAAATCACTCACTTTTATCCTGATGGCAATCGGGTTGATTTCCATTATTGGCGGTTACGCCATGGATTCGTCCGACCACCACAACCGATTTTGGTCAGCGCTGTATGTAAACGGGCTGTTCTTCACCTTCGTGTCGTTTGGTGCGCTGTTCTTTTACATCCTTCAGTACGCAACAGAATCTGCTTACTCGGTGCTGTTCAAGCGCATTTTTGAGGGCATTGTGACCTTTATGCCGGTGGGATTGGTTGTGGTATTGCTGGTTCACCTGGTGGGAACCTTCCACGGCCACCACATCTTTCACTGGATGGATCCCGAAGTTTTTGACGAAAGCAGCCCTCACTACGATGCTATTATTGCCAACAAAGCGGCTTATTTGAACATTCCCTTTTTCTGGGTTCGCACACTGGTGTACATCGGTGTGTTCATGATTTTTGCCATCACCTTCCGCAAGCGCTCACTGCTGGAAGACAAGCAGCCTGATATCGCCATTCACAAGAAGAACTACGTGCGATCAGGTCTGTTTCTGGTGTTCTTCGCCGTGTTCTCTTCAACCTTGGCCTGGGACTGGCTGATGTCTATTGACACACACTGGTTCAGCACGCTTTATGGCTGGTACGTATTCAGCGGAATGTGGTGTACTGCCATGATTGTGGGATTGGTTATGGCCCTTTATCTGAAGGCCAAAGGATATCTGCCACAAGTAAACAGCAGCCACATTCACGACCTCGGAAAATGGGTGTTTGCATTGAGCTTCCTTTGGAGCTACCTCTGGTTCTCGCAGTTTATGCTCATCTGGTATTCAAACATTCCTGAGGAGGTTACCTATTACATCACGCGCATTGAGCACTACCGGGTGCCTTTCTTCACCATGTTTGTAGTGAACTTTGTGGTGCCAATGATCCTTTTAATGTCGAGAGACGCCAAGCGAAACCCAACCTTCCTGATTGGAGTGGCAACGATCATCTTTATCGGGCACTGGGTGGATGTGTGGTTGCTCGTAACACCGGGTGTGATGGGAGCAGGAGCTCACCTTGGATTGATGGATGTTGGAATGTTCCTCGGTTTCCTCGGAGCCTTTGTATTTGTGGTGCTGAATTCACTGACCAAAGCACCTTTGGTGCCGGTGAACCATCCGTACCTCGAGGAAGGAGTACATCACAGTATTTAATAGTATCGCATTAATTTGAAAATCAAGTAACGCAACAATACGATGGGAAAGTTTTTAACCATTCTGGTCATTCTTCTGGTAGTCGTAGCTCTCGCCCAGATAGCGCGCGTATATGAGCTGTCGTCAGAACTGAGAAAGCGAAAAGAGGAAGAAGTACCCGACGCTGACAACCGTTTCAACGCCCGGTTTTTCCTGGTGTTTATGGTTGCCCTGTTCGGATCCTTCATATGGTTGACTCTGGCGTACAAAGATGACATGGCGCTTTTTCAACTTCCGGCCAGCGAGCACGGTGTGGGAATTGACAACTTGTACATGTTCAACTGGGTGATCCTCATTTTTGTATTCTTCCTGGTGCAAACGGTACTGTTTGTTTTTGCTTCAAAGTACTACCGCAAAAAAGGCGTGAAGGCCTTGTTTTTCCCGCACGACAATCGTCTGGAGTTGGTTTGGACCATCATTCCCTCCATTGTACTTGCCGTTATTATCATCTACGGATTGACCATTTGGAACCGCATTACCGATGATGCCGCTGAGGATGCATTGGTGATTGAAGTGTACTCGCGTCAGTTCGACTGGACAGTGCGCTATCCTGGTCCTGATGGCCGTTTGGGAGCATCCGATTACCGCCTTATTTCGGCTACAAATCCGCTCGGGCTTGTAACGCACCGCACCATCAAAAGCAAGATGGAGGAACTTGAAAACGAAACAGCGCGGCTCTCTTCACGGATTCAAAATGAAGTGCTGCCCGACAGCAGGGTGAAAGAACTTCAGGAGCGTATTGACCGCATGAACCGACACCG
The DNA here is from genome assembly GCA_007129985.1 of Flavobacteriales bacterium. Lineage (GTDB taxonomy): Bacteria > Bacteroidota > Bacteroidia > Flavobacteriales_D > SKUL01 > SKUL01. Next base: position 1,552 of record SKUL01000364.1, on the reverse strand, counting down.
CGCAAATATCTTTGCACTACTGGAGGCTCCGTTTGATACCCTGCACAACTTTGCCGACGATGACATTCTTGTAAGGGGAGAATTTGTGCTTCCCAAGAATCGCGAGGTGAAAATGCTTTTCCGCTCACAGGACGTGATTCACAGTGCATACATGCCTCATTTCAGGGCACAAATGAACACTGTTCCGGGAATGACAACCACCTTTAAACTCACTCCTACCGTTACTACCGACAGCATGCGTCTGGTTCAAAAGAACCCTGAGTTCAATTATGTGTTATTATGCAACAAGGTTTGCGGCGCCGCTCACTACAACATGCAGATGGCTATTGTAGTGGAGGAAGAAGCAGCCTTTGAGCAGTGGCTCTCTGAGCAGAGACCATTCTACGAAGGGAAAGATGATGAGGACGAGACCATTGAGAACATTACGTTAACAGAAAATTAAGTAACATGGCAGCAGCAGCGCACGCACATGCAGAAGGACATCACGAACATCACCATGAAGAGTCGTTCGTAAGCAAGTATATCTTTAGCCAGGACCACAAGATGATCGGGAAGCAGTTCCTGATTACCGCCATCTTTATGGCTGTTATCGGAATGATGCTGTCTGTATTTTTCAGGTTGCAGCTGGGATGGCAGGGAGAGAGCTTTGCCATTTTGAACACTTTTTTGGGCGATAAATGGGCTCCGGGTGGAGTCATGAATGAAAATGCCTATTTGGCGCTTGTAACCATCCACGGTACCATCATGGTATTCTTCCTCCTGACAGGAGGTCTGAGCGGAACTTTCGCGAACCTGCTTATTCCGTTGCAGATTGGTGCGCGCGATATGGCTTCCGGTATGCTCAACATGTTGTCGTACTGGTTCTTTTTCTTGTCGAGCGTGATCATGGTAGCTTCTCTCTTTGTGGAGGGTGGAGCGGCCAGCGGTGGATGGACTGTTTATCCTCCTTTGAGCGCACTTCCGCAGGCTATGCCCGGATCAGGGATGGGGATGACGCTTTGGTTGGTGAGTATGACACTCTTCATAGCTTCATCGCTGCTGGGAGGTTTGAACTACATCGTAACCATTCTGAACCTCCGTACCAAGGGTATGAAGATGACTCGCCTTCCGCTTACCATTTGGGCAATCTTCGTAACGGCTATCCTTGGAGTACTGTCTTTCCCTGTGTTGTTCGCTGCAGCATTGTTGCTGTTGATGGACCGTTCCATGGGAACCAGTTTCTACCTCTCAGATATTCACATCGGGGGTGAGGCGCTCGATCAAACAGGAGGTAGCCCCGTATTGTACGAGCACCTTTTCTGGTTCCTGGGCCACCCTGAGGTGTACATCATCCTGCTACCGGCATTGGGGATTACCTCAGAGATTATCGCAACCAACTCGCGCAAACCGATTTTCGGATACCGCGCGATGATTGGTTCTATTTTGGCCATCGGATTCCTGTCGTTTATTGTGTGGGGTCACCACATGTTTGTAACAGGAATGAGCCCCTTCCTTGGTTCAGTGTTCGTATTTACAACCCTGCTTATCGCGATTCCTTCAGCGGTAAAAGCGT
>SKUL01000095.1 GCA_007129985.1 Flavobacteriales bacterium | reverse complement strand
TCTCCCACGCGGAAAGGTCTCGACATCACAATGAAAATTCCGGAAATGATGTTGGCAAACGCGGCCTGGGCTGCAAAACCAATGATGGCCACAAGAATTCCGGCTCCGGCGAAGAGCGTGATGGCAAGCGCCCGTAATTGCGGAATGGTGAAAATGATAAGCGTGAAGGCCGTGAACCAAATCAGGGCGGAGATGGCGTTGTTTAGAAAACGCAGGCGGGTGAGGTCTCCGCTCTGGTGTTCAACATCTCGCCGCATAATTCGTCCCATCAACAGGCGCATCACCCGCGTAAGAATGATAGCACCAATGACGATGAGTACCGCTGTGCTGGTGTAGATAAAAGTGCTGTATTCTGCTATGAGATCCCACATATTTACTGAGCATGAATCATATTCTGCGACAATGTGTTGGCATCATCTAGTGGATTGCCGATGTACGCTGAATTGCTTGGGCTAAAGTAGTACTTTCAAGAGTGCACCGCTCCTCAGCGGCCGGTTTTCCTGAATTGAGCTTTGCGCTTGCGGTAGTATGCGTCCAGCGCCGCGCGCATTTCCGGAGAAAAATCCTCCTTCCACATGTCGTATAAGCCCTGAATGTTGCGGTAACTCTCAAAGTCAACATCATCGAGGTAGGCAATCCACTCCTCCAAAGTGAGGGTTACACCTTGCTTGTTGGTAAAAGTCTGTTCTTTTTCGGTGGAATGCATGACGGGCAAAGATAAGGCATCCTTTACGTAGAGAATCACTGAAAAAATGTCAGGCGAAACAACCGTGCGTGTGTCATAATGTCTGCTAATCAGTATTTTCACGAACGAAATGTCCGGTGTTTTCCATCGGCATGAGAATTGAACAGCGCCTTTTAAACGAACAGAAAAAGCATTTTAACACTCAAAACTTACCATTATGACACTCACTAAATTTCGCAAAAGCGCACCTGTTTTCAGTCCATTTTTTGACAGCCTGTTGGACAGCGACTTTTTTGACAATCGCATGCAGCGCGACCTTCCTTCGACCAACATCAAAGAGTTGGACGACCGTTTTGAAGTGGAGCTCGCCGTACCCGGTTTCGACAAGGACGATGTGAACATTGAGCTGAACGACGGTTTGCTTACCATTTCGTCTGAAAAGAGCGAAGAAAAAGAGGACAAAGACGCGCGCTACAGCCGTCGCGAGTTCTTCTACCAGTCGTTCAAGCGCTCGTTCCGCATGCCCGACAATGTGAATGAAGAAAGCATCAAAGCGCAGGTGAAAAACGGCATCCTGACTGTTGAAATTCCTAAGCGAAACGAGGAAAAGAAGGCCAAAACCATTCAGATTTCCTAAGGGCTAAAATTGTTTTCATGATTGATTGGCGGCCGGCTCAGCTTCTTAGAAGTTGGGCCGGTCGTATTTTAAGCTGATTTCGTCGTGTTTAACTTTTTGCTTACATATTAAGCCTACCTTTGCAGCCTTTTTAGAGAACAATGCAAGCATTTCAAGAACTGGGACTTCACGAATCATGGGCGGCGGCTTTGGCTGCGGCATCCATTACGGAACCCACCGCCATCCAGGTGCAAGCTATTCCGGTTCTGTTGCAACAAAACAGCGACTTCATCGGTCTGGCCCAAACGGGAACTGGAAAAACAATTGCCTACGGGCTACCTATTCTTCAGCACTGTAATACGGCTGAACCTACTACTCAATTTCTGGTTGTAGCACCCACGCGCGAGCTGGCTGTGCAAATCGGCGAGGAATTAAAGCGTTTCGGAAAACAGCAGCGTGGACTCCGTTTGCTCACCGTGTACGGAGGGGCTCCCATTGCAGGGCAACTCCGCTCTTTGCGGGCAAATGCTCCCCACATTCTGGTGGCAACACCCGGACGTTTACTTGATTTAATCCGACGCAAGGAGGTATCTCTCGACACCGTAAACGCGGTGGTGCTCGACGAAGCCGATGAGATGCTAAACATGGGATTTAAGGAAGATGTGCACGAAATTCTGAAGCACACCGGTGACCATCCCATTTGGATGTTTTCGGCTACCATGCCTCCGGCCATCCGTAACATTACGGAAACTTTTATGACCGATCCGGTCGTGGTGTCTATCAACGCTACTCAGCGTACCAATGTAAATATCGAGCACCGATACGCCATCGTTACCCGTAAAAACCGCAACGAGGCCTTGAAGCGCTTTCTGGATCACATTCCCGATGTATATGGCATTGTTTTTTGCCGAACCCGGGTAGATACCCAGGAAGTAGCCGACGATTTGAACCGAAGCGGTTACCGTGTGGAGGCTCTTCACGGAGATCTGTCTCAGGCACAACGTGAGCGCGTAATGAACCAGTTTCGCAAGCGCGCCCTCAAAATGATTGTCGCTACCGATGTGGCTGCTCGTGGACTGGATATCAATGACCTTACCCACGTTTTTCACCTTGGAATGGCGCAAGACCACGAGTCATTTGCCCACCGTAGCGGACGTACTGCGCGTGCCGGAAAGTCCGGTATGTCGGTATTGCTGCTCAATCCAAGAGAGGAGTCATCCATGCGACGACTTGAAAAAACGTTGAAAATCAGTGTGCAGCCCATCGAAATACCTACCTTGCAACAAGTTCAGCGCGGCCAGCTCGACCTATGGGTAGAAAACCTGAAGAAAACCAAGCCGGCCAAGGGTCAGATGGTTGAAAGCGCCATAGAACAATTGATGGAGCTCTCCAAAGAAGAGCTGATTGGAAAGGTGTTGGCGCAACAACTTGGCGGTGCGCCACGAGGTGCCGATGACGATTTAAACGCAAGATCAGAACGCTCTTCTTCTCGAGAACGAGGAGAAAGAGGTGTTCGAGGTGAAGGTCGCAAAGGCCGTGATCGCAAGCCCGAAGGCAAGCGTGAGCGAACCGAACGTGGAGACCGCGATTGGAAATCTGATCGAAAAGCAGATAAGCAGGAGCGCCCTGAACGAAAATCGCGAAGTAAAAACAACGACGACGGGACACGCTATTTTATCAATGCGGGATATGCAGACGGCCTCGACCCGAGAACCCTTGTGGATTTTGTGGCTGAACAGGCGGGCATTTCGCGCAAGCAAATAGAACGTGTTTCCATTAAAGACCGTTTTGCCTTTTTTGACGTACAAGGTCAGGAAGGCAAAAACATCGGTCGTCATTTTGACGGCCTTGAAGTGAACGGTCGAAAACTGCGGGTAAACCGCGACGACGAGTAATTTTTCCCCCATCCCATTTTCATGAAATCTGTAAGAAACGTTGCCATTATTGCACACGTTGACCACGGTAAAACCACCCTGGTTGACTGCATTATCCATGCTTCTCAAACTGTTGAAGCACACAAAGAAACCGGCGAGCTCATTCTCGATAACAACGACCTTGAGCGCGAGCGCGGAATCACCATTCTGTCTAAAAACGTATCGGTGGTGTACGAAGGCGTTAAAATCAACATCATTGACACTCCCGGTCACGCCGACTTTGGCGGAGAGGTAGAGCGCGTGCTGCGTCTTGCCGACGGTGTGTTGCTGTTGGTAGATGCCTTTGAAGGCCCCATGCCTCAGACCCGTTTTGT
>SKUL01000081.1 GCA_007129985.1 Flavobacteriales bacterium | reverse complement strand
TGGTATATGAAAGCGATAACTACCGATGCGATGTAAACACCCGACAAGTATGCTGGGGTGCCGATGATCAGCGCGGTGATGTGTACTACTACCTACTGGATATTGACAACGGACTTTGTAAATTCCAAGGAACCATCCATGTGATGGACAACTGGTAAACCGTAAGAAAAATCATTGCTCAAAGGCTACGGCCCCGCCGCGCGGCGGGGCCGTATTTGTTTGATCAGTCAAGTGGCAATTCAAGTACAAATTCCACAGCCCCCTTCGTAACGTTTAGCCGAACATCTCCGCCACTTAGCCTTGAAAGCTCATTCACGAGATACAAACCAACTCCAGTTCCTTTGGTGGTGCGGGTTTCTTCGTTACCCGCTCTGAAAAACTTCTCAAACACATGCTTCTGGTCTTCCTCTGAAATAGACCCGGGATTGCGTACGGAAAACTCAACCTTTTGACCTTTGGCAGTTGCTCGAACATCTATAGTAGCTCCCATTGGCGAATACTTTACAGCATTCTCAATCAGATTCATAATCATGGTTTCTAATGCAAGTTCATCGGCCATAACTGCAATATTCGACTCCATTTCTACTGAAAACGTATGCTTGCCCTCATCAATGGCCGAGAGCGTGGCAACACAATTCTGTACCACCGGTTCTAACAGGTGCCTGGATTTTTTGAGTTCAATATTCGATTGCTCGAGTCGGGTGGCGAGGATTATTTTCTCTACCAAAGCTTCGAGCCGGTCATTGCCTTTCAGCGCCCGGTTCAAATACTCGGCTTCTTTGGTGGGGTCGAGTTTTCGCTTTTTAAGAGTCTGGAGATACAGTTTGGTGGCAGCAATGGGTGTTTTGAGTTCATGCGATACCGACAAAAGAAAATTTCGCTGCAACTGGGCAAGCCTGATATCACGCTTCATATAACGCGCTGTGAGTATGATGCCTACAACAAGCAAGCTCAAAAATATCATACCCTCGCCAATCACCATCCAGTGCTTGCGTCGCATCTCTTCGGCGGGCGCCACTTCTACCTCAACACCCCAGGCCAGCAATAATTCCTGCTTCAAAGTATAGTAATCCGTATTAAGCGACCACAGCAAATAAGCCCACCAAAGAAACTGAAGGAGAATATACCCCGCCAGTAATCCAAAAATCAAATTCACTTTAGCCTTTGAACCCATCTTTACGCTTTTTGGAGAAGAGAAAACAGCAACAACCGAAAAAACACCCAAACCCCTGTGGTTGTTGGCTTTTTTCGCACATGACGCACCTCAGACATGTAAACAATTGCGATATTTTGGTTTAAAACGCCATACAAGGGCAGCAACATTGCCCTACTTTTACTTTCGCAAACCAGTCATCAGCTGTACAACAAAAGCGGTAATGATGAACACCAGGACGGTTTTCGTCATTATTCTTTTACCTCGCCTCAACTCTGTTGGAGCGGGGTTTTTTTATTTTGCAGCATGAAGCGAGCCGACGATTTGCTGCTAGCATTGCAAAGATACAGTAATCCCTCTCGGGCAGGACAAATGGAGCAGTACATGAAAAACCGATTCCCATTTCTTGGGATTGGCGCTACAGAGCGACGGTCGGCCCTCAAGTCATATAACCAATCCAAGCCTTGGCATCCTCAGCTCGATGAATTGAGCGATTTTGTTACAGCCTGCTGGGAAATACCCTACAGAGAAATACACTACTGCGCGCAGGAAGAGCTTTTCCGCTACCGCAAATGCTGGAATTCAGAAATGCTACCTCTGTTTGAGCACCTTATCACACATCAATCGTGGTGGGACAGCGTTGACTTTCTGGCGTCAAACGTATTGGGATATCACTTCAGAAAGTACCCTGAGCAAATCAGGCCTGCGGTCAACAAATGGCTCAAAGGGCAAAACCTTTGGTTGATGCGCAGCACCCTGCTCTTTCAGCTGAGATACAAAGCAGAGACTGATGAAGCCGTGCTCACCGAACTGGTTGAGGAACTCGCCGATCATCCCGATTTTTTTATCCGAAAAGCTATCGGCTGGGCACTACGCGAATACGGTAAAACCAACCCTGCATTTGTCACCAAGACGGTAGGTCAGGTAGAAATGAGCGGCCTCAGCAAGCGTGAAGCCACCCGTTTGCTGAGCAAGGCTACTTGAGCTGTGGGCTTTTTTCGTTAGCTTCGCAGACCATCACAAAACCAGAATTTCAGCGGTGATACAAGGAAAAAAACTGACCGTAATCATGCCGGCATACAACGCCGAGGCCACCCTTGAGCAGACCTACAAGGAAATTCCTTTTGACATCGTGGACGAGGTAATTCTTACCGATGACAAAAGTCAGGACAACACGGTAGCACTGGCCAAAAAACTGGGAATTAATCACGTGATTGAACACGAAGTGAACCGCGGATACGGAGGCAACCAGAAGTCTTGCTACTTAAAGGCCCTCGAAACAGGAGCAGACATCGTAATCATGCTTCACCCCGATTATCAATACACACCGCGTCTGATTCACTCAATGGCGTACATGATTTCCAACGATGTGTTTCATGTAGTAACCGCCTCGCGAATCCTGGGAAAAGGGGCACTGAAGGGCGGTATGCCTCTGTATAAATACGTTGCAAACCGCTTTCTTACGCTCACTCAAAACATTTTGATGAACAAGAAGCTCTCCGAGTACCACACGGGCTATCGCGCCTTTTCGCGAGAAGCACTGGAAAGCGTGGATTTTACTGCGATGTCGGAAGATTTTGTGTTCGACAATCAAATGCTCGGAGCCCTGTTGCACGCGGGGTACGACGTGGGTGAAGTAACATGTCCCACCCGCTATTTTGAGGAGGCTTCATCTATTAATTTCTCTCGAAGTGTTCGCTACGGCATTGGCGTGTTGGGTGTTAGTTTTCATTATTTTTTCAAACGACTGTTTCGTTCATGACCACCCAAAAGCTTGCTCGAACGCTTGTTGACAATCGGTGGTTTGTGATACCCTACCTGCTTTATCTGGCAATGGGTGCAGCGGCTATGCAATTGTGGACCAAGGATGAGTTATTTTTCTATTTCAACAGCAAGCGTGCGGATTGGGCTGATGGCTTTTTTGCCCTCTACACGCACGTGGGAGATGGATTGTTTTTCGTGGCAGTAATTATTCTGCTGACGCTGCAGCATCTCGGGCGTGGGGTGCTCGGAGCGGCAACTTTTGCAGCCTCAGGACTTACTGTTTTGTTTATCAAGTTTTTAATTTTTCCGGATGTACTCAGGCCAATGGGGTATTTTGGCAACAGTGAGTTCGTAGAAACCTCACAATATACCGAGCTGGCCATCTTCAACAGTTTTCCCTCCGGACATGCCAGTACAGCTTTTGCCATGTTTCTCTTGCTGGCCATGATGAACCGAAAAAAGCACCTGACTTTCTTGTTTTTTGTAGCCGCCATACTTGTCAACTACTCAAGGGTGTATCTGGGCCAACACTTCTTTGAAGATGTGTACTTTGGCTCACTGGTTGGTGTTACAGCAGCCGTAATCATCAACGTAACATGTGGGCACTGGTTGCACGCACCTTGGGCGCAGAAGTCAATC
>SKUL01000322.1 GCA_007129985.1 Flavobacteriales bacterium | reverse complement strand
TTGCTCGTTACCGACCAACCCATGACCCCCGACGGTGTGAAAACATCTGTGGGCGACCAAAAAGTAACGGCCAGTTTTGTGGAACCACACATCAAAATTGGCATTGAATCACTGAACGAAATTGCCAACAAAGGTCGCTCTGTGCGGCACCTGAAATTCGATTGATGCCATGGCTGCCAATGCTGCTGTAAAAGCGCGCCAGTTGCTGGCGGAGATGAAACAAGGGATATACCATCCCATCTATCTGCTCATGGGAGATGAGAGCTATTACATTGACCTCATTTCGGACTACATTGAGCAAAATGCCTTGCAGGAATTTGAGCGCGAGTTCAACCAAACGGTGCTGTACGGTTTGGAGACCGACCCTCTGGATTTGGTTTCTGCCGTAAAGCGATTCCCTATGATGGCCGAGCGCCAGGTGGTCATCCTCAAAGAGGCTCAGCGGATGCGTGGCTTTGAAAAGCTGGAGCCCATTATCAAGGAGCCCGTTTCAACCACCATTTTTGTGATTTGCCACAAAGAGAAAAAGTTGGATGGAAGAACAGCCATCTCCAAACTCCTCACCAAAAAGGCGGTGGTGGTGGAGAGCGCCAAAATCAAAGATACCGAAGTGGCTTCGTGGATTCGCGACTACTGCAGCAGCCACAAGATTGACATTTCAAACGATGCACTTCGGGTAATGGCCGAGCATATTGGTCCTGATTTGGAGCGTATTGTAAGTGAGTTCGAAAAGCTGGAGGTAGCCCTTCCGAAAGGGACGCCCATTACCCCCGAGGTGATTGAAAAGCACGTGGGCATCAGTAAGGATTACAATGTTTTTGAGCTTCAAAAGGCCATTGCATTGCGAGACTCGGCAAAGGCGGTGAAGATTGCCCGGCACTTCGCCAACAATCCGAAGAACCACCCCATTATTGCTACGAACTCCGCCTTAATCAGCTATTTCACCAAGCTGTATCTCATGCATCATGTGCCTGATAGTCAAGCTGCATCAGTGTTGCGCATTCCGCCCTTTTTTGTGAACGAGTACCGCACGGCGGCAAGAAATTTTCCGGTTGAAAAGGTGGAGCGCATTTTTGGCTATTTACGCGAAACCGACCTGAAAGCCAAGGGTGTGAACAATGTTTCGGCCGATGACGGTGCCCTGCTCGAAGAGCTCATCTTCAAAATCCTCAACTGAGAGAATGCGGAGCATCCCGTTTAACCCCGATTTTTTCCGCAAATCATAAAAATCCAACCGCAGGGCATTTCGGTGCAAAACGGTGCCATGTGGCGGAGCTGAATTCTGTACTTTAGCCGCCTGCATTTTTGAAAACCATGCTCTTTAACCTGAAAAAGTTACTCTTCACGTCTCTGTTGGTGCTGTTTGCGGCTCTAGCTGTTGCCCAAACCACAGGAACCATTCGCGGGTTTGTGTACGACAGAGACAACGGTGAGCCCGTTATTTTTACCAACGTATTTCTGAAAGGAACCAACTTTGGAGCCTCTACCGATGTAAATGGTTATTACAACATTTCGCGTATCCCTCCGGGTACATACACCCTGATGGTAACCGCATTGGGTTATGATACCGCCATGGTAGAGGTTGCTGTGAAGCGGGGTGACGTAATCAATGAGCGCCTGTTAATTGGTGAATCATCCGTGCAGATGAAAGAGTTTGAGGTTTCGGCCGAAAGGCAGGAAGCGCAAACGCAGGTGCAAATGTCGGTTCAGAAGCTAACTCCCAAGGAAATGAAAAGGCTACCCGCCATTGGTGGTGAACCCGATTTGGCCCAGTACCTTCAGGTTTTGCCGGGGGTGATTTTCACCGGAGACCAGGGAGGACAGCTTTATATACGTGGAGGCTCGCCGGTGCAAAACCTTGTGCTATTGGATGGAGCCATCATTTTTCAACCCTTCCACAGTATTGGTCTTTTCTCGGTTTTCGATACGGAGATTATCAGAAACGCCGACATCTACACCGGTGGATTCAATGCGCGTTACGGAGGTAGGGTGAGCTCGGTGATGGATATCACTACCCGCGATGGAAACAAGCGCAGAACCAGTGGAGTGGTTGGGGCCAACACTTTTGGCGCAAGGGCACTGCTCGAAGGTCCTATCAAAAAACAAACTGACGACGGCTACGGCTCATCAAGCTACATCTTCTCAGCCAAGCACAGCTACCTCGATCGCACATCGCCTACATTATATAGCTTTGTTGATCCCGATGGACTTCCATTCAATTACACCGACCTCTACGGGAAAATATCCTTGAATACCAACAACGGAAGCAAGGTTAACTTCTTCGGGTTTTTCAGTGAAGACAACGTAAGTTACCAGGCGCTTTCCAACCTCGGTTGGCAGCAATGGGGAGTGGGTACCAACTTTGTGTTGATTCCCGGAGCAAGCTCCACCATCATGGAGGGTAATTTTTCGATTACTGATTACAACATCTCACTGAGCGAGAGTGAGCTACCTGCCCGTACCAGCGGCATCAACAACTTTGACCTCGGCTTACGCTTCAGGTATTTTCCCGGTGAAGACGAGTTTAGCTACGGATTCAACATCACCGGTTTCAGCTCAGACTTCAGTTTCTTTAACCAGTACGGTATTCGCATTGACCAGCAATCTACCAGTACAGAGCTTGCCGGATTTATGACATATACCAAGCGTCTGGGCAACTTTGTGCTTGAGCCGAGTTTCCGATTGCACTACTACGGGTCACTGGGCGTTGCTTCGCCTGAGCCTCGATTGGGGGTGAAGTACAATGTTACTGAGTTCTTCCGACTCAAAGCCGCCGGAGGACTGTACAGCCAAAACCTGATTGCTGCCAATTCTGATCGCGACGTGGTGAATCTCTTTATCGGATACCTGGCGAGCCCGGACAATTTGCCCTCAAGACTGATGCTTCCTAATGGTAATCAACGAGATATTGTGAATCCGCTTCAGTTGGCACAACACGCTATTGTAGGTTATGAGTGGGACATTACCCGCAAAATCAACCTCAACGTGGAGGCCTATTACAAGTACTTTCCGCAAATCACCATCCTGAACCGAAACAAGATTTTTGAGGATACCGATTCGCAGCAGCCCGAGGCACTCCGCAAAGACTTTATTGTTGAGACCGGAAATGCCTACGGTTTGGATTTTGCATTGAAATACGAAGAGAAAAACTTCTACCTCTGGACGGTTTACTCACTTGCCTACACCGATCGTTGGGATGGCTTTGTAACCTACAACCCTTTCTTTGACAGAAGGCACAACGTAAACATCGTAGCCTCTTATACCTGGGGTAAAGACAATCGCTGGTCTGCAGATGTGCGCTGGAACTTCGGAACCGGATTCCCCTTTACGCAAAGCGCCGGATACTACGGGCCCAAACCAACCTTTGCCGATGGAATTGACACAGATGTAAGTCAGGTCAATTCCAACAATGTGGAGATTATTTTTGGAGAATTGAACGATGGTCGCCTGCCCGATTACCACCGTTTGGACTTTAGTCTGAGCAGAATTTTCACACTCAGCAAAAATTCCAGCATTGAGGCTACCTTCAGCGTAACGAATATCTACAACCGCGAGAACATTTTCTACGTAGATCGGGTACGTTT
>SKUL01000355.1 GCA_007129985.1 Flavobacteriales bacterium | reverse complement strand
TGATGACGCGACTTATGGACTTGCTGGAAGACAGAGCTGCACCTGCTCCGCGCAGTGCACCCGCAACGACCGAAGACCCCTTGGCGCCCCGTGAAACCGACACCGAAGTAAGTCGCGCCGAAATGGAAGCCCTGAAACTGGAAATGAAATTTCTGCAGGATGAGCTCGCCCGAAGAACTACCGCAACAGAGCCGGGCGCTACTCCGCAACCCGGTGTGCGCGGTACTGATGTAACGGTCATTCCCACGCCGCCTGTGGTTATTCGCGACAAAACCAGCGAAGACCGACCACCGGTGGTGGTGATGCCCGGAGGCGATGTATCGGACACTGCTCGTACGCGACAACTTGAAGATGAGTTAGCCACACTTCGCAAGGAAATGGAATTGCTGCGTGCCGACATGCGTGCCCGCGACTATTTGCTGGATTTAGACCGAACCACCGAAGCGCGAAGGCTTCGAGACACTCTGCACCAACTGGATATGGAGCACGACAAGTACGACGAAATGCTGGAGCGCCTACGTGAAACCACTCGCCGTCTGGAAACTGAAAAAGTCGAAGCCAAAAAAGAAGAAGTAGCGGTTGAACCAGCCCCTACAAAAAAAGAGGAACCTGCTCCTCCCGCAGAACCGGCCGCTCCACTACCCCCTGTTTCCACCTTCAAGGTTACGGTGTACTTCGCCATCAACTCCACGCGGGTGGATGAAAACGACATGAACAAGATTCGCAAGGCGGTTGATTTGAGCAAGCACCACCCCGAACATCGCTTTGTGGTAACGGGCTTTGCAGACAATACAGGTGACCCCGACTACAACAAAATCATTTGTCAGCGAAGAAATGAAGCCGTGAAAAACGCGCTCTTCAATGAATTTGGCATTTCCAAAGACCGCATTGAAACCCGTATCGGCGGGCAAATTGTGCGTGGTAGCAGGCGTGGTTCTGAGTCTGAAGACCGACGCGTGGAAATCACCTTGCGACCTCCCGGCGAATAAGCTCTTTGCACTTGAATCTTTTCGAACCGCAATCCCGACCTTCGTCGGGCGCAAGGAAGACGCCAGGAACGCAAGAGCCGGGCAATGGCAGTTTCTTTGCGGCCTTCGCGCCTTCTTCGCGCTCCTTGCGGTTAAGGCTTTTTACCGCTATTCCGAAACACATCAGGACAAAAAGAGGACATACAGTTCTAAGCACTTACATCAAACTCGGAACCGCATTTCGACATCATCAAACACAATCAGTTTTTAAATCCGTTTGCCCTGTTTTCCCCTTGATTTTCGGTGGGTCATCTCACCGGAGAATACTAATTTCGCGGCCTCAAAACACAACCTTTCCAATTTCCCCAAAAAGCATGAACAGAGAAAAAAGTGAAGCGCTGATTGCCAGACGCAAAGCCGTAGTTGCAAACGGTGTGGGAATCTTCAACACAGCCACCATTGACCACGCTCACGGAGCAACCATCATTGACGTAGATGGCAACGAGCTGATAGATTTTGCCGGCGGGATTGGCGTGGTAAACGCCGGTCACTGTCCGGAACCCGTTGTAAACGCCATTATTGACCAGGCTCGCAAGTACATTCACCCCAGCTTCAACGTGGTGACCTACGAACCCTACGTAGCTCTTTGCGAGAAGCTTGTAGAGATTCTTCCCCACGGCGATGCCACCAAGGTAATGCTTGTAAGCACCGGTGCCGAGGCTGTTGAAAACGCGATTAAAATAGCCCGTCAGGCCACGCAGCGTCAGGCAGTTCTTTGTTTTACCGGCGCATTTCACGGCCGCACCATGATGGCCATGTCGCTCACCTCAAAAATTGATTACAAACTCAATTGCGGCCCATACGCGCCTGAGGTGTACCGACTTCCCTTTCCCAACTTTTACCGTTACGGCGCGCAGCTCAACGAAGAGCAATTTGTAAAACGCGAACTCAAGCGATTGTGGGAGGCCTCCAAAAACGTGGTGGATCCCAACAACGTAGCAGCCATCATCATTGAGCCGGTGCAAGGAGAAGGTGGGTTCTACCCCGCCCCCAAGGCATACCTGGAAGGCTTGCGTGAGTACTGCGACAAGTACGGTATTGTGTTGATTTTCGATGAAGTACAATCAGGCTTCGGTCGCACCGGAAAATGGGCAGCCTACGAACATTACGGAATAACACCCGATTTGAGCACATGGGCCAAGTCTATGGGTTCGGGTATGCCTATTTCATGCGTGATGGGTAAGGCACACATCATGGATGCCGCCAAACCCGGAACCATCGGAGGAACCTACATCGGCAACGCACTCTCCTGTGCCGCTGCCCTTGCCACCATCAACTACATGGAAGAAGTTGACCTGAATGCGCGTGGTATGGAAGTGGGCAACATCATCCGCAATCGCTTCAATGCCATGAAAGAACGCTTTGACTGCATTGGCGATGTGCGCGGTTTGGGAGCCATGATGGCGCTGGAGTTTGTTAAAAACAACGACCCACAAGACCCCGACTCGGACACCTGCGGAAAACTTGTAGCGGCCTGTGCCCAGCGCGGATTGATTCTCCTGAGCGCCGGAACGCACAAGAACATTGTTCGTGTCCTCAGTCCGCTCGTAATCAGTGATGAGCTGCTCAAAAAGGGCCTCGACATCATGGAAGAAGAACTCGCCAAAATCGTTCAATAGCACATGAAACCATTCTCGATAGCAGGAATACAGATGGAAGTATCGGCCAGCGGAAGCAACGTACCGATGATGAAACACAAACTGGAGGTACTGATGAACGTGTACCCCTGGGTGCAGATGGTGATGTTCAGCGAGTTGTGTGCCTTTGGCCCACTCACTTATTACGCGCAGAAATTCCCCAACAGCGCTGAGGATGAATTCCGCGCGCTAGCTAAAAAGCACAATATCTGGCTTATTCCCGGAACCATGTTTCAGGAAAAAGACGACAAGATTTACAACACGGCCAGCGTCATCAATCCCGACGGCGAAGTGGTAGGGCGCTACAACAAGATGTTTCCCTTTTACCCCTACGAAGTGGGTGTAGAACCGGGCAATGAGTTTTTAATTTTCGACGTGCCGGACGTTGGTCGTTTCGGGTTGAGCATTTGCTACGACATGTGGTTTCCGGAAACCTCCAGAACACTGGCAGTAAACGGCGTAGAAGTCATTCTTCACCCTACCCTTACAGGTACGATTGACCGCGATGTGGAGCTTGCCATGGTACAGGCCACGGCTGCTACCAATCAGTGTTTCTTTTTCGATATCAATGGTTTGGGCGATGGCGGAACCGGTCGTTCGATGGTGTGCGGCCCTGACGGACGTATCCTCTATCAAGCTAGCACCGGCCCTGAAATGATACCCATTGAGGTGGATATGGAGCGCGTAAGACGAAGTCGCGAGAATGGAATTTTGCGCCTTGGGCAGCCGTTGAAGAGCTTCAGAGACCGTCGGGTGAATTTTGAAATCTACCAAAAAGATGTTAATCTGCCGTATCTGAACAGCCTGGGAGAACTCATCAAGCCCACACGTCTTCAGCAGATTACCACGGTAATGCGCGAGCACGTTGAGAAGCCTGAGGACCTCCCCGGAGGACCTGAAGAGCATGCCTAAACAGTTCA
>SKUL01000266.1 GCA_007129985.1 Flavobacteriales bacterium | reverse complement strand
TTCAAAACATTCATTTCGAAGAGTCTTCTTTTTTGCGCGACCTTCTGTTTGCCCGATACCCGTTGAGCAGAGAAGTGCTGATGGCAGCCATTGATGCCGCCGCATCTTTTGACCCCTGGCACCTCACACAGGTACTTGTAGCTAACTCTCGCTTGCCGCACGATGTGTATCAGTTTCTAAAAGACAACGCCGTGTTGAGCCCGTTTTTTATGCAGTTTGTGCACGATGCCCAAACAAGCAACGGCGCCAATTTAGGGAGACTGCTTCAGAAGGAAGTGTCTGCACGGTCACATCAAAAGGCAACAAAATTCAGGGATATTATACGGTACTTTTACCATGATGGAGATTCGCTGGATATTACTGAGTGGCAAAACTTTGTGCAAAGTCATAACGATAACAGCCATAAGTGGCTTCAATTTAGCGACCACATAGCTGCTCAGAATTACTCTGCTGCATTGGCTTTGCTGGATTCAGTTAACCTGCCCCAACCGGGCGTGAGGCAATGGTATGAGTTCTATGTGCAAACAGCTACAGCTGACAGTGTTTCTCAAGGAGATATTGATTTTGCATGGCAGTACTTGAACGATGATTCACTGATGATTGGTGCGGCATGGGGTTGGCTGAACAGGCACGGGCAAACAGACTCATTGCCTTTGTTCGATATTAACCTTGAACCTAAAAGCCTGTTTGTGGCCGTTGAGGATAATAATGCCATAAAAGAACGCTTCCTTCAGGCGTGGCCCAATCCCACCAAAGACCGCGTAGTGCTTACCTACCCCAAAGAGGCCGAGGGGCTGGGTATGGTGCAAATCTTTAACCTTGATGGTCAGCTTATGCGCGAGTTTGCCGCCAGCGATGCAGGATTTCAGGAAATTTACGTTACCGGATGGCCCGCAGGCATCTACATCGCCAAACTCATCGTCAACAACAAAGATTTTGACACGGTAAAAATCAGCGTTGTAAAATAAGCCGCTTCTCGAATAGCTGCAATAAAAAACCGGTCTCTGAAAGGGGGCCGGTTTTTTATTGCTAACATTCAACCCGAATTATTCAATAGAAAGCACAACAAGTGCTGAACTATTGAATCCATGAGGGTAAACCCCGACTTAGAAAATCACTATGAAGGTGATTTGAAAAATCAACTGAATGGATTGATTTTCTTAGTCGTTTATTCGTTTGACTAATGTCTAACGAATAATCTGGGTTCAAACAATTAACAAGCTACATCTAATAGAAGATCGTTTCAGTTCCTGCGTTAAATGGTGTTGGTAACAAAGGAGCTTTCATTCTGATTAACCTTTCTTCAGCCACGAGTACCTTTCAACTAATTGGCTACTTTTACCCGCATCCAAATCAAGAACTTCATGAAAAAGCTATTCAACCTTTTGTTGCTTGTTGCATTGTGCCTGCCTGTTACGGCCCAAAACACCATGACCCCAGAACTGCTCTGGAAACTGGGCAGGGTGAGTCCGGTTGGCATTACAGCCGACGAGCAATATGTGGTGTACAAGGTTTCCACTCCCGATATGGCCGACAACAAATTGCAATCCTCCTCTTTCCGCGTGCCCATTGGTGGAGGTGACCCTGAGCCGGTGCGTGATGCCAGTAGTTTGGTCCCCAACAAAAACATTTCACCCGACGGCAAAATGGAGCTTTTTCACGAAGTCACTAAAATCGAACGTGTATTGGGGGTTGACCACTACCCGAAACTCGTCAAATCCGACGTGTATGTGTACGACCAACTCGATTACCGCATCTGGGACACCTGGAGGGATGGAACATTCAACCACGTTTTTTACAAACCGGTGGGCGATACCAAAGCTAAGCCCGTTGATATCATGCCGGGCGAGCCGTACGACACACCCACACGGCCTTTTGGCGGTAGCAGTGATTACACCTGGACTCCTGACAGCAAAGGCATTGTTTATGTCTGCAAAAAACTGCACGGCACCGAAGCAGTCCTGAGCACCAACACCGATTTGTACCACTACGACATCGCCTCCGGGAAAACCACCAACCTCACCGAGGGTATGCCGGGGTATGATATGAGTCCGGCCTATTCCAGCCAGGGAGCACTTGCGTGGCTGAGCATGGCCCGCGACGGATATGAAGCCGACAAAAACGACATCATCGTATCGCACAATGGTGTGCAAATGAACCTTACCGAACGCTGGGACGGCACAGTAAAGAGCTTTCAGTGGAGCAAAGACGGTAAGCGGATTTTCTTCATCGCTCCGGTAAATGGTACCGTTCAGCTCTTTGAGGTGGATTATCCCGGCAAAACCAAAAAACTACCCGCCGTTCAGCAGTTGACTGAAGGAGATTTTGACGTAAACAGCATCGTAGGCATTGCAGGCAATACAGCAGTTGTTACCCGCAGCGACATGAACCACGCCAACGAAATTTACACCTACGACCTCCGCCGGAAAAACTGGAACAAAATCACTTCAGTAAATGACCACCACTACGACAAGATTACGCTGAGCAACATTGAGCGCCGCACAGTGAAAACCACCGACGGAAAGGACATGCTTGTTTGGGTGATATACCCACCTGATTTTGACTCACGCAAAAAATACCCTGCACTACTCTACTTGCAAGGAGGACCTCAGGGCGCTTTAAGCCAGTTTTACTCCTTTCGATGGAACTTTCAGGTGATGGCAGCGCAGGGTTACATTGTGGTTGCTCCCAACAGACGTGGTATGCCCGGACATGGCGTTGAGTGGAATGAGCAAATCAGCAAAGACTGGGGAGGTCAGGCCATGAAGGACTATCTCTCAGCCATTGACGACGTTGCCAAGGAGCCTTATGTGGACAACGAAAGGCTGGGCGCCGTGGGTGCCAGCTTTGGCGGGTATTCGGCATTTTTTCTGGCGGGACATCACGAAGGCCGTTTTAAGTCATTCATTTCGCACTGCGGAGTGTTTAACCTGCAAAGCATGTACGGCACCACCGAAGAGATGTTTTTTGTGAACTGGGATATTGGCGGACCCTACTGGGAGACGGACAACAAAGCAGCGCAGAAAGCCTACTCGGAATTCAACCCCATCAATTTTGTGGATCGTTGGGATACACCCATGCTGATTATTCAAGGTGGAAAAGACTACCGCGTTCCCATCGGGCAAGGGCAGGAAGCATTCACGGCTGCACAACTTCGCGGCATAAAGAGCAGGTTTGTGTACTTCCCCGAGGAAAACCACTGGGTACTCTCACCGCAAAACGGCATAGCGTGGCAGCGCGAGTTTTTCAGGTGGCTGGAGGAAACACTCGGAGATTAATCGCCAATCACCCATCGCTGGGTGTGGAACTGACCGTTTAGATTCACCTTTACGGCATAAACCCCTTGGGGCAGTGTGGGCTGAAGTGTAATCTCCTCCACCGCGTGCTCACTCCCGTTGTAGCGCATTACTACCTGCCCCTGCATGTTGAATACAAGGACGTCGCGTACATTTTCCGCGCGGTGAAAACGCAGATTTAGGGATTGACCACCGGCAGCCGGATTGGGATACAACACAAAGGGCGCATCGAAATAACGATTCAGAAAATCTGCCATCACACGTGGCCGTGACAAGGCAAATGCCCGTAAATCCTGTACACTTC
>SKUL01000246.1 GCA_007129985.1 Flavobacteriales bacterium | reverse complement strand
GAATGATGGGAGCTTTCCCCGAGATGTACAACCTCGTGGTGAACGCCAACCACCCCATCGTAAACGACATCATGAAAGAGGGCGACGAAGCCCGCAAAGAAGAGCTTTCACGACAGGTGGTTGACCTTGCCATGCTTGCCGGCGGACTGCTCAAAGGCGAGGCCCTCAAGAAGTTTATTGACCGCAGTACCCAAATGATTCAAACCAAATAACTCACATGAAACGAATATTTTATCTCCTTGCGCTGGTGGGCCTCGTTGGCTCCCTGCAATCGTGCGGCTACAACGCCATGGTACAGAAAGATGAATCCATTGCCAAGGCTTGGGCCGATGTGGAAGCGCAGTATCAGCGCAGGGCCGACCTGATTCCAAATCTGGTGAACACCGTAAAAGGCTACGCCGATTTTGAGCAGGAAACCCTTACGCAGGTGATTGAAGCGCGCGCCAAAGCCACCTCGGTGCAGGTAAACGCCGACAACCTCACTCCACAGGCCATTGAGCGCTTTCAGGAAGCACAGGCCGGACTCAGTTCAGCCCTTTCCCGGCTTCTTGTGAGCGTAGAGCGCTACCCGGAACTCAAGGCCAACCAGAACTTTCTGGAGCTACAGGCACAACTCGAAGGCACTGAAAACCGCATCACCGTTGCGCGCAACCGCTTCAACGAAACCGTGGGAGACTACAACGGCTACATCCGTAAATTTCCGCGGGTGTTTTACGCCTCGTGGTTTGGATTTGAGCGCAAGGGCTATTTTGAGGCGGCTGCCGGAACCGAAGTTGCACCACAGGTAAGCTTTGACTGATGGATATCCGCGACTTCCTCACCCCCGAAGAAAAAGAGCGCGTGGTAGAAGCCGTGAAGGCTGCTGAGCGCAATACATCCGGCGAAATCCGGGTGCACCTCGAAAATCACTGCCGCGAAGATGTGCTCGACCACGCCGCTTACATCTTTGATGAACTCGGCATGCAGGAAACCCGTCAGCGAAACGGTGTGCTGTTTTACATCGCCGTAAAAGACCATCAACTAGCTATTCTGGGCGATGCCGGAATCAACAAAGTGGTTCCTCAGGGATTTTGGGACCAGGTGCGCGATACCATGGTGGCCCACTTCAAGGAAAACCGCTACGCCGACGGACTGGTGGCTGCATTACATCTGGCAGGCGAGCAACTCAGCACGCATTTTCCCTACGACGACAAGGGCGAGGAAAACGAGCTAAGCGACGATATCTCATTCGGAAATAGCTAAATGAAAGCGCTTCGATATAGCCTTCTGCTGCTCAGCCTTCTCTTTACTGGGGTGCTGTCGGCCAATGACTGTTTGCCCAAACCGCAGAACCGCCTTGTAAACGATTACGCCGAAGTGTTGCCCAAAAACCGCGCAGCCGAATTGGAGCAGCAACTGGTTACCTTCAGTCGAGAAACGAGCAACCAAATTGTGGTGGTGCTCACCAATGAGCTCTGCGGATTGGAGCCGATGGAGTACGCTACAGAAATCGGGCATTCGTGGGGCGTGGGTTTGAAGGAATTCGACAATGGGGTAGTACTTCTTATTAGCCCGAAGCACCGCAAAACCTTTATTGCCGTAGGTTACGGGCTGGAAGGAGCCATTCCCGATGCCATTGCGCGCCGCATTGTTGACCAGGAGTTGCTGCCACATTTTCGCAATGATGACTACGCCGGAGGAGTGGCTGCTGCTACCGACGTGCTGATGAAACTCGCCAAGGGTGAAATCAACGCCGCGGACTACCGTCAGGCCAAAGGGGATGACCCTCTTGTGGTGGGATTGATTTTTGCCTTTTTACTGATTCTGTTTTTCATGGTTGGGCCGGTTTCGTCGGCCTGGAAATACTCAATGGTAAATGACGTTGCCTTCTGGACGGCCATGATGTTGATTTTGAATTCGCGCACCACGCACGGCGGAACTTTCGGTAACTTCTCAAGCGGCCGAGGTCACTTTGGAGGTGGCTTTGGCGGTGGTGGTGGTGGCTTCGGAGGATTTGGAGGCGGTGGTTTTGGCGGAGGGGGCGCTGGCGGGAGCTGGTAGCGCCAAGGGTTGAGATGGCCAAATTTGCCAAATGGATTGGAGGCGGGCTCGGATGGGCCATCGGTGGACCAATTGGAGCGCTGCTCGGATTTGCCATCGGCTCGATGGTGGACGAAACACAGGTAAAAGTGGTTCGCGGTGGTCAGGGCACTCAAGGCTTCAGGCACCGCACTACCAGCTCCGATTTTACCATGAGTTTATTGGTGTTGTCGGCAGCGGTGATGAAAGCCGACGGCAAGGTGCTCCGCTCAGAATTGGAGTATGTAAAAGCATTTTTGCGCCGACAATTTCCCGATTCGGAAGTGCAGCGATTGCTTCCGGTTTTGCGCGATATTCTGCAAAAAGACATTCAGGTGCGCGAGGTGTGCGCCCAGATTCGCTACAACATGGAGCACCCGCTTCGCTTGCAGTTGCTTCACTACCTCTTTGGTATTGCCCGCGTCGACGGAAACGTTTCGTCGCAGGAGGCAAACCTCATCGAGCAGATTGCCGCTCACCTCGGCATCAGCCCGAAAGATTTTGCATCCATCCGGGCCATGTTTTACAAAGACCCGCATTCGGCGTACAAAATACTTGAAATTGAATCGAATGCCAGTGATGCGGAGGTGAAAAAAGCCTATCGCAACATGGCTGTAAAATACCATCCCGACAAATTGAGTCACCTTGGTGAGGCGCACCGCAAAGCCGCCACCGAGAAGTTTCAAAAAGTGCAGGAAGCCTACGAAACCATCAAGAAGCAGCGGGGAATGAAATAGGTTCCTCTGCATGCTGACGTCGGTTGGCGGGTTGCAAGGTGTCGGCAGGGATGCGCTCCAGCATCAGCAGGTGAAAGAGGGAGAAACTGCCCTGCATGCTCTGGTGTTGGTACTGCGGTTTGGCTTCCGGCTCCTGTGTGGGAGAGGCAGCAAGGGCTACAGCGCTTCCGTAGCAAAGAAGTAAGGCAGCCAGCATGTATTTGTGTAACCTGAATCTCACGACAAGTGTGTGCTTTGGGGTAAATTTAGGGCTTCATTGCGAAAAAAGTTAAAGAAAATGGACCAGCGGCAGAGAAATAAAATGATTGGCAGCTTTATGATTGCCCTTGTCATTGTGATGGTTCTGGCGCTGATTTTCTTTGTTGACCGCGAGTTCCAGTTGCGCCTGAGTCGGTTTGGCGTGCTGCCCCGAGATTTTACAGGCCTGCGGGGCATTGCCTTTTATCCGCTGATACACGGTTCAGTAGAGCATTTGTTCAACAACTCTATTCCGCTGCTGGTACTCACGTTTACATTGTTTTACTTCTACCCCTCGCTGGCGGTTCGTACCATGCTGCTCTTATACGTGCTGAGCGGCCTGTTTATTTGGATTTCGGCGCGGCAGAACTACCACATCGGGGCGAGTGGTGTGGTGTACGGATTGGCATCGTTTATCTTTTTCAGCGGAATGTTTCGGCGCGACAACCGCATGGTGGCGATATCGCTGATTGTGGCCTTTTTGTACGGAAGTATGGTGTGGGGCGTTTTTCCGTTTCAGGAGCGCGTTAGTTGGGAAGGTCACCTCTGGGGAGCGCTAACCGGTGTGGCACTGGCGTGGCTGTACCGCAAGCAAGGCCCTCAGCCCAAGGTGTATCAGTGGCAGATTGACGAAATCAACGAGCAAAAAAGACTGGCTCTTGAGAAAATGCGGCTTGCTCATCCCAATGTGGTGCGGCAACCCCGTATCGTGATTCGGCGCACATCTCCGCGTCGGCAACCTAAGCAAGCACCGCTTGTAAACTACATCTACGTGCCGAAGGAAGGGTAAATGAAGGGGCTGGCAAGCATTTGCGGGGCGTACCACATTACGCCAAAATTTACGAAAACAACGACTTGCACGTTAGCAACGCAGGGCAAACGCATTTAGAATTTCCAGATGGAAGCCATCAAAATATTGAAGCCTGATATCCTTGTTGTGAGATACTTCTATCCAGTTTCTCTTTCATGTGATGCGAGATTGTTGCAACTCAAGTAGGATTACATTGTCAACAGATATTCAATTTTATAGCGCTCTTTGAGGCTCTTTACGTTCCTAGCGGTGAAGCTTTTAACCGCAATCCCGACGTTCGTCGGGCCGCAAGGGAGGCGCCAAGAACGCAAGGGTTGGCAATAAAAGACTCTTTGCGACCCTCGCGCCTTCTTTGCGGTCTTTGCGGTTAAAGCTTTTTTCATATTAATGTCGGTAAGGCAGAAAGGCGCATGGTATATTTCAAGTTCAGAATCACATTTAGTTTTCATCGAACTAGATCAGTTTTAAATGCGTTTGCCCTGGTTAGCAACGCGTGCCAGAACCTAATCCCGCCCCCTATATTCTCATAACAACACACCTAAAAAAACGCCCTCAACTGCACGCCCCCGCTGTGTACGGCGCGTATCTCCTCCGATTTGCGGCCGTTGTAGGTGAGGTTGAGCTGCACATTCTGCCCGAGGCTGCGCTGGTAGGAAATGCCCCAGGTAAAGTTTTGCCCGGTGCGCAGGCCCTCAAGCATTTCGTAGGCAAGCGATGAATTCATCAGACCGTCGTAGCGAATGTTTACGAAGTTGAGCGTGCCCATAAAACTGCCTTTCGACACCTGGTTGTAGCGCAGCTCAATACCGAGATCTTGTAAAATGGCCTTCTCGCCGCCCAGGTCGGCCGTGTTGTCTTTCTCGCTGAATCGCACCGAAACCGTTCCGCGAAAACTGGTGTTGGGCTGATAACTGAACGAAGGCTCAATTTCCTGATAGGTAATGTCAAAGCTCCGTCCGTCGAGAAAGTCGCTCAGGTTGTTTCTCCTTCCGTCCACAAGGCGAAGGATCAGCCCCACCATCCGGCTGGCGTTGTAGCGCCCCTTTACCTCGTGCATGGTGTTGTTGCGCGCGTCAAAACCGCTGGTCAGCAGCGACTTTCCCGTGTTTTGACCATAGGTGTAATCCACACCGTATTTGGCATGAGAGCGATTGAAAAACACAGTGTTCCGCACGGATGAGTTGGATGAAATAAGCGTAGTGTCAGACTGGTCGAGCGCAAAAGGGTTGAACCTGTCAAAACCCTCCTCGCCGGTGGTTTTGCGGTCGAGGCGGTAGGCCAGCTGGTTGGAAATGCGCGACAACCATTTGAGCACGCCCGTTTTTCCGCTCCAAAGCGCCATGGGATTCCAGTTGATGGTGTGGCTGTACTGGTTGGTGAGGGCGCGGATGTAGTTGTCTGTAGGCGTCCAGATGCGCAGGTAGCGGTTACCGTCTTCGGGGCGGGCAAGCTCAAACTCGTTGAGTTCCTGAATGCCGTTGTTGTTGTAATCTATCCAGGTGTAGGGGCCCTGTCCGGTGGGGTCAAACACGTAGATAAACTCGCGCGCACGCTCCAAACCAGAGCCAATCTCGTAGTAGAGGTTCATGGTAAGCGCACCTTTCAGGATGCGCATGTCGTAATTGATGTTTCCCAACAAGCTGTTTTCGGGCTGGCTGATGGCGGTTTCATCGTTGAGCACTTCCATCTGGCGACTGATCATCCTTGTGCGAAGCTGATGCCGCGGGTCTTTGTTGTAGGCCAGTTCAAGTCCGAAGTGCTCGGCAAACTCAGAGCCCAGCATTTCGGTCGCAAGCGTTCGGTTGTCGCGGCGCTGCGAATAAAAAACACGGTATTCAAACTTCGAGGTATCGGGATTCCCCACATACACCTCCCATTCGTGAAAAGAATAGCTGTTGTTGCGCAGCGTATCTCCCTGCACACTCTGAAAGATATTTCGCTCGCGTTCGTCAATATAACCCACGTTGAACCACTGAAATTTCTTCACAGCGTGTGTCTTGTGGCGCTCAAAGCTGGTGCGGTCATCACCGGTGCTCGTGAGGAGGCTCCCCTGAAAATCCAGGAAGTAGGTTTTGTAGTCAAGGTTCGCTACCAGTTCATTGCGGATGCCTTCAAACACATCGGCCAGCACAAAACTCCCGAGGTTGTACTGCACGGCGAACACTCCGCGTTTTTCAATTCCCACACCTGCCTTTGCCTCGTGCTGGTTGGTTTGCATCATCTGCTCCTGAATGTTCCAATCGCGGGTAAATTCCACCGAACGGAAGCGCTCAATGGCCTCAAAACGGGCTTCCACCAGTTCGTATCGTGCACTGGTATTCAGGTACAGGGGGTGCTTTTTTTCCGGCTGAAGGTTGTTGCGGTTCTCCCATGTAACGCGCAGCGCGGCCCCCGAATTTTCGTTGTTGCCCACGTCCGAAAAGGTGTTCAAATCGCGGTTGCTGATGGCAAGCTCCACACCGAGGGCCGTTTCTTCGTTGAGTTTCCACCTTCCGCCCACGGTTAACATCTGCTGTTTTTTGGGTGTAACCAGCAGCACCACCGGCGAAAAACTACCGCGTCGCACCACCTGACCGCCCAGGGTATCGGGAGCCACCCATTTGAAAATCCTTCCGCTCGGGGCAAAGCCTTCCTGCGCATAGTCGCCATTGCCCTGCCCTACGTTGGAGAAAGACAGCCTGAAACGCGCAAGTTCGGAGTCGGTGCTGTACACAAACACGCTGTCGTAGCCGAGGCTGTCGGTCATCAGGTAGAGCACCTGCTCTGCGTTAAAAGGCACACTATCAATGGCTGGCACCACCGCGTTTTGAATGTCGTTTCCGATACCGGCCAGAAAAGCGCGGTCTTCGGGGGTGAGGTCCTGCAACAGAGGTTGATTCTTGGCGTCCTGCTCGGAGTAAACATTCACGTATGCGTCAAACTTCTCGGTGTTCACTCCGGCTGCGGCCTGAAACATGGTTCGCGAAAAATTGCGCTCCGAATATTGAAATTCCACCGTGATACGGCGGTCTTTGGTGATGAGCTGCTGCGGGGTAAAGATGATTTCGGCCGAGTTGTAGTCAATGATGTAGTCGTATTCCTGCCCGCGTTGAAGCAAGCGACCGTCAATGTACACGTTTTCGGTACCGGCCAGCACGATGATAAAGTCCTCGCCGTCGGCACCGCGCAAACGATAGGGCCCCTGGTTTCCTTCCTGCCCCAGAACTACGTTTCGGGCCCACTTACCCTTGGAAATAGCTGCGCTTGCCTGGGCATACACCTGGTTGTTTTTGGCAGACTCCGGCTTGTCGTTATTCAGCGGGCGCGCGGTTTCGAACAGGGCTCCCTGTGCACGCTTGAAGTAGGTCATAAAGTAGCCATCGGCGGGTCTGCGAAGCTGAAAATCTCCCACCGTAAGTTTATTCTGGTCGTTGAAAAACTGAATAAACACCTGGTCAAAATCCTGAAGCTGTGCGGTGTTTCCTTCCGGCTGAATGGGAATGTTGTTGTCGGTTACGGAAGCCAGAATGTTGATGTCGTCGGTGAGTTTACCGGCAAGCGAGAGGTTCAATCCGGAGTTTACACTGAGGTCCTGATTGTTTCCAAAGCCCACGCCTCGGGTGATACTTCCGCTTTTCTCCAGTCCGCCAAATGAAAAGATATTGTCGTCTTCCTTGAGGTCTTCCGGGCGGTACACAAAGGGATTGACGCTTTCCTGCACGGCTGCTTCGATGTGCTCGGTAGATTTATGAAACTGAGGCTGAGTAAAGGCCAGCGGAAACACGCGGTAGTCCAATCGCAGGGAATCACCGGGCAAAGATTCATCAAGCCACACAAACAGCGCCTCCACAGGGTCGAGTTCAAAGCGTTCGGTGCTTACTGTATCGTCGCCAAGTAGCACCACAAATGTCTCGGGCACGATGCTCAGGGTATCAACAAGCAGCGTATCGTTCTGGTTGATCGCAATGTACTGACTGCGCAGGTTGGAGAAGTCCTGTGCGAGGCCATCCACCACCGACCACAGCACCAGCAGCACCGCAATTACACACCGACCAGAAAACCGCAACAAATCAGGATTTAGAACTAAAGGTAAAGCGAACCAATGGATTTTGGTGTAAGGGCAGTTGGTTCGCCTTTACTTACGCAGAAACAGGTGTAAAATTATGTTATTGCGCCGGTGATTGGCCTTTCTTTTGTACCTTGTTGCAGTGCCAATCGAACAACGAAAGGCGAACAATTGTGCCCCTGAACGGGTTGACTTTATACTGATGACTATGCGAATCTTCTTCATTCTCTCATTGCTTTTCGCGCTGGTTTCTCACGACCTCAGCGCGCAATCTGCTGCGCGACGAACTGCCAATGAGTTGCTCAAGGAGGCAGATGTGTATTTGCGTTTTGGCGACTGGTGGACGGCGTTGGACAAGTACACCTCTGCCATTAACGCCGATCAAACATTCGCTGAGGCTTACATGAAAAGAGCACTGCTCAACGAAAAAATTGGTCGTTTTGAAGACGCCCGGCGCGACTATGACAGAGCCATTGAAATCAACCCGTATTCCGATATCCATTATGACAAGCGGGCTAAGTTCAGAATGGTTTCGGGCGATTACCGCGGAGCCATTGACGACATCACCACGGCCATATCCATCGCGCCCGACAAGCACGAGTACCGCAGCCGGAGGGTGGACGACTATATTGCCATCGGGGAATACCAGCGAGCACTTGAAGACCTCGACACCCTGGCTGTGTATGACACCACCGACGTGCTGGACAACATGCGAATGGCACTTGCACTGATGCTGATGGGCGAGTTCAAAGACAGCCGCGATATTCTCCGCGAAATCAACGAAGAGTTTCCGAGATTCTCCATGGCGCACGATATGATGGGTTTGCTATACCTGCGTGAAGGCGAGTACCGGGACGCCGAGCGGGCTTTTACCCGGGCCATTTCACTCAACCCCGGATTTGCGCTGGCCTATTACAACCGCTCGGTTGCGTATAGGCTGATGGACCAAAAACACAAAGCCATCAACGACCTCAACGAAGCCATCGAAATCGGGCGTAAACCCTCCAATGTGTATTTTTCACGAGCCATCATCCGCAAAGAAATGGGCGATTTGAAAGGTGCCAACGAGGATTACAGCCGCGCACTTGATATGGACAGCACCTACACCGACGCGCTGTTTAACCGGGCATTTACGCTGAAATTATTGGGTGAGTTTAACCATGCGCTTGATGACGCCACGGGCCTTGTTGAGCTTGAGCCCGAAAGCGCCGAAGCGTGGAATCTCAAGGGCAGCATCCACATGCTGTTCGGAAATTATCAGGATGCAATTTCGGCATATACTCGTGCCATCAACCTCAACCCCGACCTGCTGGACGCATACAGTAACCGCGGCGTGACATATCTTATGATTCACCACCAGCGCATGGCCTGCAACGACCTGGAGCGCGGCGCAAACTCAGGTCACTCCAAAGCACAGGAGCTGCTGCAGTATTTCTGCGGGAATTGATGAAACAGTATTTTTCTGGAGGAGCTAAGCATCGACTTTGAAGCTTTTTTGCCCAAAAAAGCGGAAATAAGCATTTTTTACGGAGCTTATTTCGCCTTTTTTCGCGATTTAAGCGAAAATGAGAAAATTTTGGTGCTTAATTTGGTAATCGCGAAAACTACTCTACTCGTTCGATGCGCTCAATCACATCCCCTTCGCACAACTCCCAAACCACGTCCATTCCGGCTACTACGGCTCCGATGATGCTGTAGCGCCCGTCTAAGTGAGGCGTGGTTCGATGCGTGATAAACCACTGGGTGCTCTCGGTGTCTTTTCCGGCCGATGCCATGCCAACCACTCCGGGTCCGTAGTGAATAGGGCTCAGCTCCGTGCGCAGCAATTCACCGCCGCTGCCAAAACCATCTCCCCTCGGACAACCCGCCTGCACCACAAAGTTGGGAACCACGCGGTGAAATGCTTTGCCGTTGTAGAAGCCTTCGTCCACCCACCGCAGGATGTTGGACACCGTAGCAGGCGCGTCCTGGTCGAGCAACACCACGCGAATCATTCCGCGAGTGGTGTGGATATCCACCTCGGGGTGTGCTCCCGATGCAGCCAACACCTCCCAGCGAATGGGCGCAAATTTTAATTCCGGCTTAGGAATGGCGCTGTGGCCCTGCAAGACGCGGATTTCATTGAGCGCCAGCCATGCTTCCAGGTCTTCGGGGAGAGTCATGGCATTCATCAAAAGCAGGGCATCAAAATCTTCCAAACAAGCCAAAAGTTCCTGTTGCTCGGCAATGTGCTGGGCGAGCATCGCCACCAATCCGGGGTCGGCGCGCTGCCATACTTTTTCTGCGATGCGTTGTACCGACTCACATACCGGATCCTTGTCTTTCCACCTGTTCAATTGCACCTGTAAGGCCCGCGATGCAAGCACAACATCGGATTGTTGCAACAAGGAATCGAGCACCGGAGCGGCCCCTTCCCACCAACGCAAGGCGTGTATAAGGTGAAGTTTTTCGGGAGCATCAGCCATTTTCAGCCGGCGGAGCAATTCATCCGGCTCTTCACCCGTACGAAGCAGCGCTGCAAACAAGGCGCTGTGCACCGAGGGCTCGGGATGCGCCACAACCTGCTGCCTGGCGCGCTGCACCGGAAGCAAATCGGGATGTTCCACAAAAAAGCGGGCGGCCTCAAGGGCCACGTTGGGGTTTCCGTCAAACAGGCTTTCGGCAACGGTTTCCTCGCCCTGCCCCATTTGCACCAGAGAGCGTATGGCATGCACGCGTACACCCGGATGGCGGTCGTGCACGGCAATGGCCTCCAGTACTTCTCGGCGGTCGCTAAGCTCGTGTTTTCCGAGTGCAAGTGCAGCGGCCATGCGCACCTCGGCCGAGGGGTCGGTTACAGCCGCGTTGAGCAATCGTTCCAATCCACCCCATGTTTCGGTGGCGGCGAAGCGACTGAAATAGGAAGCTGCCGCGAGTCGGGAATCTTCAAAATCGGAAGCCAGCACCGACGCCATCCAGCGCGCGAGGTCATCGTTGTTGGCACCCCGCAGCGCAAGGTGGTAGATTCCCCATGCCATGCCCGCCTCGTCGAACAAGAATCGAGGCTGGTAATCGAGGAAAAACTGAGCGGCATCATTAGAGCCGGTTTTGCCCAATGCCTCCAGAGCTTCGGTGCGCACCACGGTGGTGGTGTCTGCTTCAATCAGTTGTATCAACGCAGGGGCGGCGTCCGCATGAAAAAGCTGACCGAGTGCGTAGGCGGCCATCATCCGTACTTCCGGCTCGGAATCGCGCGATGCCTCGGCCAGTGCCTCGAGAACCGTGCTGTCCTGCACGGAGCCAAAGGCCATGGCAGCCTCAGAGCGGTAGTAGGGGTCGTCGTGGTCCAGGTAGCTTAACAAAGCGCGGGTTTGCCGCTTGTGCTTCAGGTCGTGAATATCGCGCAGTTGCTCATCGGCCCATTTTCCGGGGTCTCTGTCCAACGCGGGTAAATCATCTTGTTCCCCGGAGCCACAGGCGCTCATCATGGCCATCAAGCACCCCAGCCAAAACCATCGGTATTGCATGTACATCATTTTGGCGCAAGGTAAGCCGAATGGCCGACAAAACCCGCGGGCTGTATGCGATGTCAATCACCAAAAAGCGCAAGCCACAGGCCTTTTCGCTACCTTCGCCACCATGATTTTTGTAACCGGAGGCACCGGCATTCTGGGAGCTCAATTGCTCTGCGACCTCGCCCAACAGGGCCACAGTATTCGCGCCATGAAGCGCAGCACAAGCGATGTGGACTGGGTGAAAAAGGTGTTTTCCTTCAACCAACTCGAAGACCTTTGGAATCGCGTTGAATGGGTGGACGGCGACCTGCTTGACATTCTTGGTTTGGAGGAATTGATGACCGGCTGCACGCAGGTATATCACGCGGCGGCAGTGGTGAGTTTTCAATCGGGCGACGAGCAAAAACTGCTCACCCACAATATTGAAGGAACGGCCAACGTGGTAAATGCGTGTTTGGCCAGCGGTGTGCAAAAACTCTGCTACGCCAGCTCCATTGCTGTGTTTGGTCGCGAGCCCAACCGCGGCGTGGTGAACGAAGAAGTCCAATGGAAGCGAACCCCGCACAACAGCAACTACGCCGTCAGCAAGTACGGGGCTGAGCGCGAGGTATGGCGTGGCACGGAAGAGGGTTTAGACGCGGTGATTGTGAATCCGTCGGTTATTGTGGGCCCGTGCAAGTGGGATTACAGTTCGGGGGTGTTGTTCAGAAGCGTGCGAAACGGTCTGCCCTTTTACACCCTTGGTACCAATGGATTTGTGGACGTGCGTGATGTGAGCAAAGCCATGACTTCCTTGATGAACAGCGATATTCGCAACGAGCGCTTTATTCTCAATGGCGCCAACGTGGTTTTTCGGGATTTCTTCAACATGGTGGCGGATGCGCTGAAGCAAAAACGTCCGCAAATTTATGCCCGCCCATGGATGAGTGCCATTGCTTGGAGGGTGATGAAACCCTGGGGCTGGCTTACCGGAAAATCTCCGGCCATTACCAAAGAATCGGTGGGAACGGCCCACATGACCTCTCTTTACAGCAGTCAAAAAATTGAAGACCGGCTCGGGTTTTCGTTTACGCCTATTGAGGATGCGGTTGAGCGTACGGCGGAGTTTTTGGGGATGGGGTGATGTCACAATGAGCTAATTGCGCAAGGTAGTGTCCCAAAAAGTGTGGATACGGTACTGTTGAAGCCTACCATCAGGCTACTGGCAATGTCATTTACGAGTGGATTGCTTACATCTTGGCCACGACCTATGATAACAGAATTGGTTTGGTCGGATTGAAGAAACTGCCCCAGTATAAGACCAAACTCACCATTCACCGTGCTTCGGCCTCCTATGCCAATTCCTTGAATTCCGGAAATGGTCAGATTAGACCCAATACCTATCGTATTTCCTGCACTGAGGGTATTTGCCTCTCCAAATGACACCGAATTGGCGCCGCTAACGGTGCTTCCTGATGCGAATGCAGCCGAAAACTGGCCCGAAACTAAATTATCGTTTCCAAAAGCCACTGAGCCTTCACCCACATTTGCACCGTCCCATTGTGCTCCCGACACTGAACCTGCCCGAAAAGCAGCCTGATCCGGTATCCACATTAACCTTGTGCCCGCTCCTAAATCAGGATTGGTGCCGATGGTGCCGGTAGAGAGAATACCGCCGTTCTGCACGTGAAAACGCATTTGAGGCGTGGTGGTGTTGAGG
>SKUL01000263.1 GCA_007129985.1 Flavobacteriales bacterium | reverse complement strand
GTGTAAAGCAGCATCAGCAGGGCAAAGTAATCCAGTCCGCGGGTGTAGTACAACCACACCGAGAGCGCGTCAATGGCAATCCAGTAAATCCAGTTGCTGAGCACCTTGCGCGCCACCAGAAAGGTTGCCGCAATACTGAAGGTAGTGGTCATGGCGTCGGCAAAGGGCATCTCGGCGTCGGTCATCTCGCTCAACAAGCTGAACAAGGCCACACCCGCAATACCCGAGGCTACAATCAGCAGCACATGCCTGTCGGTTCTCCACTCTGTAATGCGAAAATCTCCGTCGTCGCCGCGGGCTTTGCCCCACTGCCACCAACCGTACACAGCCATCACCACATAAAAAAAGTACAAGGCCGATTCTGCGTAAAGTTTTACGGTGATAAACAGCACCACGCTGATGGCCGATGCCAGTCCGCCAAACAGCCAGCACCAGATGTTGCGACGCGCGGCCAGAAAAACGTAGAGCAGCGAAAAAACCACGGCGGCCTGCTCCATTTGGGGCGCCCAGTCTTCCATCAACTCCAGCAGGGGTCGCATCAGGTCAGCAGGTCGCCTTTCAGAAATTTCACCGCAAACACATACTTACCTTCCTGCAGAAAAGTGCCTTTGATTTCCTGTTGTATGGCCTTGAACAAGGCGTCGTATTCACCCGATACCTGTGTGCTGGTAGCGTTCACTTTCACGGTAAAACCGGGATGCGCCTTGAGCCGCGCTATAAAATCGTCAATGGCCGGTATGTAGTCCTGGTTGAGCGGATACAAACTGATTTCTGCTGTGGCTTTGAGCATATGGTTGTGGGTTTAACGGCAATCGCAGGGTGCCGAGAAATGAAATGTCACCTTGGGAAGCGCCTCTTTCAGCCAGTTTTGCTCGTCGCGATCTATTTCCACCATGCGCAAATCCACCTCGCGGAGGGAGCTCATTTTCTCAATCGCCACCGGAAAACGGCTTATGTTGGTGCTCCACAAATCCAGTACTTCGAGTTTCTCCATATTCACCACCTCATCGGGCAGCCGACTGATGGGGTTTTTACCCAAACGCAATATCCGCAATTCCGGCAAGGCATAAAGCTCCTGCGGAAACTCGGTCAGCTTGTTTTGGGTGAGGTCCAATCTTTCGAGGTTCTGCAATGCCGAAATCTCCTCCGGCAATTTTGTGATTTTGCCTTTTTTGAGCGCAAGGCTGCGCAAGTTGGTAAGGGTAAAAACCTCCGGTGGAA
Organism: Flavobacteriales bacterium; assembly: GCA_007129985.1. Taxonomy (GTDB): domain Bacteria; phylum Bacteroidota; class Bacteroidia; order Flavobacteriales_D; family SKUL01; genus SKUL01. Next base: position 2,424 of record SKUL01000263.1, on the reverse strand, counting down.
TTTCACCCTTCTTCACCTTCAGGCGGAGGTAGTACACGGCGTCGGGATCGCGCAGAGCTTCCTCCAGACTCTTGTATTCATAGTCGTAGTCCTGCTGCAGCTCTTCAATAAACTGCGCCGACGAGCCGGTAGCAATCAGCAACAAAAACGCTATGGTCAGCAAGTTTTTCATCTTCGCTGAAGGGTTTCGCGCACCCGCTCTCGGTCGGCAGTGAGTTGTTCTTTGAGCTGCTCCATGCTGTTGAAACGTGTTTCGTTGCGCAATCTTGCAACAAAGCCGATGGACAGTTGCTGTCCGTAAAGGTCGCCGGCAAAATCGAGCAAATGCACCTCCAAGGTAATGGTTTTGTCTGAACCTGCGACGGTGGGTCGCTGGCCGATGTTGAGCATTCCGGCAAAAGGCGTTCCATTTACGCTTACTTCCACAGCGTACACACCGTGGGCGGGAATCATTTTCCATGGATTGTCCACCTGCAAATTGGCCGTGGGAAAACCTATCTGCCGTCCCAGTTGCTGCCCCGCCACCACCGATGCCGTGAGGCGGTAGTGATAACCGAGGTATCGCGTGGCGCGTTCTACATCTCCTTCGTTAAGCGCATGGCGGATTTTGGTAGAGCTCACGTTTACCTGATCAATGTCCTGCGCCGGAATTTCCTCAATGGCGAAATCGTACAGCGGGGCCAGTTCCTGAAGGTTCTCAAGACTCCCCTCGCGGTTGCGGCCAAAATGGTGGTCGTAGCCAATCACCATGTGCTTCATGCCGATTTGACCCACCAGCAAATCGCGCACGTAATGCACCACCGATGTACGCGAAAATTCGGGCGTAAAGGGGTGAATGATAAAGTGATCAACGCCGGCATCGGCCAGCAAGTCGGTTTTCTCCTCGAGGGTGGTGAGCAGGCGAATGTTGGTATCGGGGCCGTGCAACACGATGCGCGGGTGCGGATGAAAGGTCAGCACCACCGATTGCCCCTTCTGTTTTGCCGCAATTTCGGTAAGCCGGTTCAGGATGGTTCTATGCCCGAGGTGCACACCGTCGAAAGTACCCGGCGTAACCACCGCGAGGGGCAGTGAGCGAAAGGAATCAATGCTCTGGTAGACTTTCAAGGGAAATGCTGATTAAGTGCTGTTTAGGTCGTTTTGAAAAGACTTAGGACTGTGTGTTGTTCGAGGCTCAAAGTTAGAAAAACAAAATCACCTTGATTGAGTTGGTTACTGTCCTAATTAATTCTACTTTTGCGCCCGATTTAAGCGCCTACTTTTTAAACGAAATCATATGTCTCAGGTAAAAGGGAAAATCATTCAAATTATCGGTCCGGTTGTGGACGTTCGCTTCGAGAACTCGGCCGACATTCCGAACATTCTCGACGCACTCGAAATCACCAGCCACAGCGGCCAGACCATTGTGCTGGAGTGCCAGCAGCACGTGGGAGAAGATACCATTCGCGCCATTTCGATGGACGCTACCGACGGGTTGAGCCGCGGAATGGATGTAGTAGCCACCGGCCAGCCTATCACCATGCCTATTGGCGAAGCGGTAAAAGGACGTCTGTTTAACGTGGTAGGCGACACCATTGACGGTATCGGTGATGTGAGCAAAGAAGGCGGATACTCAATCCACCGCGATGCTCCCCGATTTGAAGACCTGAGCACCAGCGAAGAAATTCTCTACACCGGTATCAAAGTTATTGACCTGATTGAGCCTTACTCAAAAGGAGGAAAAATTGGTCTCTTTGGTGGAGCGGGTGTAGGTAAAACCGTATTGATTCAGGAGCTGATCAACAACATTGCAAAGGGATACGAAGGCCTCTCGGTATTTGCCGGTGTGGGTGAGCGTACCCGCGAAGGAAACGACCTTCTGCGCGAAATGATCGAAGCCGGAATTATCCGCTACGGTGAGGAGTTCAAAAAGAGCATGGAAGAAGGCGGTTGGGATCTGAGCAAGGTGGATACCGAGGAGCTGAAGCAATCGCAGGCTGCATTCGTGTTCGGACAGATGAACGAGCCTCCCGGAGCACGTGCGCGTGTGGCCCTTTCGGGTCTTACCCTTGCGGAGTACTTCCGCGATGGTGACGATGAAGGTGGTGGTCGCGACATCCTTTTCTTTATTGACAATATCTTCCGTTTTACCCAGGCGGGTTCGGAGGTGTCGGCACTTTTGGGACGTATGCCTTCGGCGGTGGGTTACCAGCCTACCCTGGCCTCTGAGATGGGAGCCATGCAGGAGCGCATTACCTCTACCAAGCGAGGTTCTATTACCTCGGTTCAGGCGGTATATGTACCTGCGGATGACCTGACTGACCCCGCACCGGCAACCACTTTTGCCCACCTTGATGCAACCACTGTATTGAGCCGTAAAATTGCCGAGTTGGGTATTTATCCTGCGGTGGATCCGTTGGACTCTACCTCGCGAATCCTCACTCC
>SKUL01000097.1 GCA_007129985.1 Flavobacteriales bacterium | reverse complement strand
TGGTTGAGCCGATTATCAGACAAAGTTTCAGAATGGTGGAAGAACCGGAAGTCCTGAGCCCTCAGACGCTTTCGCCTAAATGCACTTGAAATAATCAAAAGGCTCCAGGCAATCATTGCAGACATAAAGCGCCTTACAGGGCGTGGAGCCGAACTGGCTCTGCATGCGGGTGTTGGTGCTTCGGCAATTGGGGCAAACAACGTGTTTGGCCTCACCGGTCAGCACGCTCTTGTCAACCGTTGAGTGCTGCGGTGGTGAAATGCCGTATTCCAAAAGTTTTTGCTTACCACTTTCAGTCATCCAGTCGGTGGTCCACGCAGGGTGCAACGCAGAACGCACTTCTACGTTTCCGAAACCGCCGTCCACAAGGGCCTGTCGCACCTCGTTTTCTATCACCTCCATGGCGGGGCATCCGCTGTAGGTAGGGGTAATCACCACCTGCAAACCTTCGGGTGTGGCTTCAATGCTTCGCACAATGCCCATATCCACCACTGAGAGTACAGGAATTTCCGGGTCTTTCACTTCTTCCAGAACCTCCCATGCTTTTTCGGTGGCAGGGCTTTTTACCATGTTGCGCCGGGGTGCATGCGTGTTACAGACTGCATCTCAGAGAGGATGTAACTCAAATACTCCGTGTGAATACCGCGCTGACTTCCTTCCTGCATCACTGCATCGAAATCGGGCACGGCCATCGTGGCTTCCTCAAAGGTTTTGCGAAGGGTTTCCTCCACGCGCTTTCGAAGCGAAGCCGTTTCCGGTACTATTCCGTCACTCACCAATACGCTTTCGCCCTCGGAAGGGGCGAAGAGGTCGCCGAAATACATCCAAACGGCTTCCAGGCCATTGGCGATGCGAATTTTACTCTCCTCGGTACCATCGCCCAGGCGCAATACCCAGTCGCGGCTGTAGCGTAAGTGGTACTTCGATTCTTTCAGCGACTTGATAGCGATGGCCTTGAGCTGCTCGTCGGGAGATTGCGAAAGTGCTTCGTGTAGTTCAACCTGAAAAGCGTCAAAAAGGAACATCTTCACGACGGTTTGCCCAAAATCGCCATTGGGTAACTCGCACAATAGTGAATTGCGGTATTGGGCAGCGTCTCTCCAGTAGGCCAAATCATCTTCTGAGCGCCCTTTTCCCTCCAGTTCACCGGCGTAGGTGAGGAGCATCCGCGCCTGTCCGATGTAGTCGAGGGCAATATTTGTGAGAGCGATATCATGCTCCAATACAGGGCCATGTGCCGTCCATTCAGACAAACGGTGACCCATAATCAGGCTCGAATCGCCCATTTTGAGTACGTAATGGTACAATGCTTCTTTGCTGGTCATGCTTACAGGTATTTTACCCCTTCGGGTACGGTGTAAAAAGTAGGATGACGGTACACTTTGTCTTCAGCGGGGTCAAAAAACGCGTCGCTGTCTTCGCCGGCAGAGGCGGTTACCAGATTGGCGGGAATCACCCAAATGCTCACGCCTTCCATGCGGCGTGTGTAAACATCGCGTGCGTTGGTGAGTGCTTGCTCGGCGTCGTGCGCGTGAACGTTTCCGGCGTGCTTGTGCGGAATGCCGGGTTTTGACTGTATAAACACCTCCCACAAAATACCGTGGGCTCCTTCTTTTACGTGTGACATGTAAGTGGTTTTACTCGGTTAGTGTAAGTTGTTTTTTGCCTTGTTTTTTGGCGTATGCTGCAGCGGCATCCAGCACCCATTGGCCTTCGCGCTCGGCGTTGATTCGGTCTTGAATACGTTGTCGGTTGCAGGGGCCATTGCCTTTTACCACGCGCCAAAACTCATCCCAATCAATCGGGCCGGTTTCCCAGTGACCGGTTTCTTCGTTGAATTTCAACTGGTCGTCAGGAATGGTGAGACCGGCAGCATGGGCCTGCGGAACAGTGCGGTCAATAAAGCGCTGACGAATTACATCGTTGCTCTCAACCTTGATTTGCCAACGCATGGTTTCGGCAGAGTTGGGCGAGTTGTCGTCGGGCGGCCCAACCATCTGAATGGCAGGTTGCCACCAGCGATTCAATGCGTCCTGCGCCATTTGTTTTTGCTCGGGTGTGCCTTGTGCAAGGGTATAAATAATCTCATAGCCTTGACGGTTGTGAAAGCTCTCCTCTTTGCAAATGCGCACCATCGCACGGCTGTACGGTCCGTAAGAGCCGCGCGCAAGCATGGTTTGGTTGATAATGGCAGCACCGTCCACCAGCCAGCCAATGGCGCCAATATCAGCCCATGTAAGGGTGGGGTAGTTGAAAATAGACGAATATTTTGCGCGTCCTTCCAGGTATTCGTTGATGACATCCTCACGGGTTACTCCCAGGGTTTCTACCGCGCTGTAGAGGTAGAGGCCGTGCCCCGCTTCGTCCTGCACTTTGGCAAGAAGAGCCACCTTTCTGCGCAAACTCGGGGCGCGTGTAATCCAATTACCCTCCGGCAACATGCCCACAATCTCTGAGTGCGCGTGCTGCGAAATCATTCGGGTGAGTTGTTTGCGGTATCGCTCAGGCATCCAGTCTTTTGGCTCAATTTTCTGACCTGAGTCAATCCTCTCCTGAAAACGTGCTAATTTTTCCTGTTCTTCCATCTTTCTGAATTGGGCTTTAAAGGTAAGACTTTCCTTGCAGTGCAAACAATGACCAATGTCAGGATGTTCACGGAAAGGTTGTAAAAAGCTTATATTCTGTTAAAGCGGGGTTTGTCTTCTGTGAAAGGCGAAATATTGCTGATGAAACTTGACATGCTTTCGATGAAAGACTATTTTTGCTCTACGAACAACAGAAAAACATGACAGCTCTCGAATACAATATTCTCAACTTCCACGATAAACAACGTCTGCTGAGAGACTATGGATTGTTTCTCGACGAAAAAATCGTGGAGTCGCGCAAGATACGCGTATACGCCCTCGGGGATTTCTTCGTGGAAGAAGGGGTGCAGATTGACAATGACTCGCAGTATTTCCGCGCGCTTGAGAGCTTACTGGATAGCGACCAGTATATTGATCCGCTGCACGTGTTTCACTTGAATTAGGGTTTCTTCACCTTTATTCGAGCTCTTTCCAAACTTGAGCTTTCGAATGCTGTTGTACCTTTGCAGCAGCGCATACTGAAGGTGGAAATCACAGAAAATCAAGACATATTTACAGATGTTGTTGTGCTCGGCGGCGGGCTGGCCGGACTCTCGGCAGCATGCAGCCTGGCGCTTCGCGGACGAACAGTGGTGCTTATCGAAAAGAAAAAGTACCCCCGACACAAGGTTTGTGGTGAGTATGTTTCCAATGAAGTGCTGCCGATACTGGAAAAGTTTGGTTTCAACCCCTTTGATGTGGGTGCGCTGGCCATGAGACGCATGATGTTGAGCGCGCCGTCCGGAACTTTTGTAGAGTCAAAACTGCCGCTCGGAGCCTTTAGTCTGAGCAGGTACACCCTCGATTATGAGCTTTCCGAACGGGCCAAAGCGCTTGGTGTGGATGTCCGCCTCGGTGTGCAGGCCCGAAAGGTACAGCCTCTGGACGACGGCTACGAGGTTATTGCCGGGAAATCCACCCTGCGCTGCAAATACGTGATAGGGGCCTTCGGTAAGACCAGCAACCTGCGCACTGCAGGAGGTCCGGGAACCCCCTCGCGCAGTCCCTTTGTTGGTGTGAAAC
>SKUL01000016.1 GCA_007129985.1 Flavobacteriales bacterium | reverse complement strand
CCTCCAATCGCCCAAAACCGACTTCCCCGACGAGCTCATCTTTGTGATGTACCATCAGATTACCGAGCTGTACTTCAAGCTGGCCCTTCACGAGCTCAAGCAAATTGCCTACAACGGCAAATTGATAGCGCCCAATGGAAACGACATGGGCTGGAATGAAAAGCTCGACGCCGGTTTTCTCACCCGACGCCTGGCCCGCGTAAATGCCTACTTCGAGGCCCTTACCAAGTCATTCGACATCATGGTGGAAGGGATGGAAAAAGAGCAGTTTTTGCGTTTCCGGATGGCCTTGTTGCCCGCCAGCGGTTTTCAGTCGGCACAGTATAGAATGGTTGAGATTTGCGCCACCGATTTTATTCAACTCGTTGACAAAGACCATCGCGAGCAAATGCGGACGGAGAACCCCTCCATCGAGCAGATGTACGAGCACATCTACTGGAAACAAGGTGCTACGGAAGCAGAAACCGGCAAAAAAACCCTTACGCTCAAGCAGTTTGAGCAGAAATACTCCGAGCGGTTGATTGCTTTGGCGCACGAATACCAGGCGCGCAACGTGTGGGCAAAGTACCGCGCATTGCCGGAAGAAGACCAACGCGACCCGGAGTTGCTCTACCAGCTTCGTCAGTTGGATGTGAATGTGAATATCAACTGGCCTTTGGTTCATTACAAATCTGCCGCGCGCTACCTGGGTCGGGCCAAAGACGATGTGCCCGCTACGGGAGGAACCAACTGGCAACAGTACCTTCCACCGCGTTTTCAGCGCAGAATTTTTTACCCCGAACTCTGGTCGGAACAGGAAAAAGACGAATGGGGAAAAAATTGGGTAGAAAAAGAAGTGTTGAGGTCGCACACGCACGGAAACGCCTCCTAACTTTGTGTACATGCTGAAGTTTTTGCAAGGTTGTTTGCTTTTGGCACTTGCGGCCATCTTGTTTGCTTGTGGTTCCGGGGATGCTACGGAAGTGAATACGCATGTTGAGGAGGAAGAGGCAGAACTGCCCGAGCCCAACATGGCCTTTGGTTTTAACCTCGATTCCTTTTTGGTGGTTCACGGCGAGATTGCCCGCAATCAGTATCTGGCGGATATTCTGCTGCCACGCCATGTAAGCTACCCCGAGATTGACCGCGTGGTGCGCAACGCCCGCGATGTTTTTGACGTGCGGAAAATCAATGCCGGAAAATCCTACACCCTGCTGTGCACCCCGGACAGTCTGGAGCGGGCCTGTTATTTCATTTACCAACCCGATTTGGTGAATTATGTGGTGTATGAGTTGCAGGATTCCATGCGCGTGTACAAGGGCAAAAAGCCGGTTGAGCTGCGCGAAAACACCTTTGAGGGAGTGATAGAATCATCGCTTTACCTCACCCTGGATCAGGGAGGGGTCAACCCCGAACTGGCTCTGCAGCTCGCCTCCCTTTACGCGTGGACGATTGACTTTTATCGCATCCAGAAAGGAGACAAGGTAAAGGTGGTGTTCACCGAGAAATATGTGGATGATGAGCGGGCCGGACTGGGTGAAGTGATTGCTTCCAACTTTGTGCACAGCGGAAAAGATTTTTACGCCTTTCGATTTACCCAGGACAGCGTACCCGATTATTTTGACGAGGAAGGCAACAGTTTGCGCAAGGCATTTCTCAAGATGCCGCTCAAGTACGGCCGCCTAACCAGTGGCTACAACAAACGCCGTTTTCACCCTGTTCAAAAAAGGTTCAAGGCGCATCTCGGCACCGATTATGCGGCGCCAACCGGCACGCCTATTTTGGCGGTTGGAGATGGTGTGGTGGTTGAATCGGCCTTTAAGCAGTACAACGGCAACTACGTGAAAATCCGGCACAATAGCACTTACAGCACGCAATACCTGCACATGAGCAAGAGAATGGTGAAGGTGGGCGAGTACGTACGCCAGGGTCAGACCATCGGTTTGGTGGGGAGTACGGGCCTGGCAACGGGGCCTCACGTTTGTTTCCGTTTCTGGAAAAATGGTGAGCAGGTGGACCATCGCCGGGAAGAATTTCCGCCATCCGAACCCATCGCCCCTGAGAATTTAGAGCGATTTCAGCAACACATACAGGAGCTTATGCCCCTGGTGCAGTGGCCTGATGAAAAAGATTCTTTGGTAGCCGAAAAAGATTGAGGCAACCCTCGCCCTTTGCTGCGTTATGGGAGTACCAATCAAGTTTCATGTACGCAATTTTCGACGACGAATCAAACATGCCATCGCAATACGCGATTGCTGTGGATGTCCACCCAACGGACAACGCGTTGTTGATTAACATGGACTTTGAACACCCCCTCGATTTGGAAGTTGACCTCCGCGACCACAAACGCAACTCTGTGTATGCGGATTGTCAAAATCACGATTCCGGCGCTTACCGATTGGAGCTGCCGAGCTTTGACGTTTCTTCCTACACCCTTCGTTTTTCCGAGGCCTCGGGCAAATTTTACCGTGTCTTTCGCATCATGAAGGCTTTTTGTTGATATTCCTTGCTATTAACCAACCAAAAAAGGGGCTCCGTTGACGGGGCCTTTTTTTTGCTTATAACGGCGCTTTTTCAGACACAGAAGCAAGGTGGTTATTCTGATGAAGGTTCATTCTTCGGCCAACAGTCCTAACATATGGCGTGGTGCGGGTGCTTCGTCGAAAAAAAGCGTGTTGCGCTATGTGCCCTGAGCCAATCCGTGTACCTTGCTTTTGGTTTTCACAGGATTGTGTGCATAAATAGGCAATGCCGTTCCTGCAAAGGCCGTTAAATGGGTAACTTTATCCCACTTGAAGCACATGAAACGATACTTGTTTGCAGGCTTGATTGTGTCGCTGTTAGCACCTCTTTCGGGGTGGGGGCAGGGATGCAATTCGCCGCTGAGCATCTGTCAATCCGACGGTTCAGCGCCTTACGACACCTACGAAGGAACACTCACTCCGCTGCCCGGAGACTTTTGCTTTGCTCCGGTCAATATCATTTTTATCGCCTTCAATACACTGTCGCAAGATTACATAGAATCAGCCGGCGTGACCTTTCAAGGCAATGCCCAAATTCAGATTTCAGGACTCAACTGTGATACCACGCAGTTCGGTACAGCGGCCATATCGGCGGGAGTTGCTCCGGCAGGTAACCCCTGCATCCCCAATTCATACGGGCCTGCGGTTGATTGTGTGCCCCCTACACTAGAGGAAAACCTAACTCTCACCCTTACAGACCTACTGCCCGATACCACCTATTATCTTATAATCAACACGGAGGTGATTGAAAACTCAACCGCCTTCAACTGCGACTTTGACGTGCAGATAACCGGTCCGGCGGTCCAGTACAATCTGGGTGCGGTGGCCACACCGCAAACCATCATCAACGGACAAACTTCCACCCTCAATGCCAACAGCGGTTTTAACAATTACGTGTGGTCGGGAGGAGACCTTGCAGAGCCTTTAGAGGGGCAGAGCATTGGTGTTTCTCCGGATGTTGAGGCGGGTGATTTTGTGTACACCGTTACTGCTGATGTGGACGGCTGTGAACAGTCGGCTCAGGTGTTGGTAACAGTTCAGATTCCCATCACAGTGTTTAATACTTTTACGCCCAACGGCGATGGTTTTAACGATCAGTGGATTATTCAGGGAATAGACCGCTTTCCGGATGCTGAGGTGCTGGTTT
>SKUL01000043.1 GCA_007129985.1 Flavobacteriales bacterium | reverse complement strand
GTAACTCAGGTCAGCATTGTCCGGTTTACGTCCGAATACGGTCATATTAATCTGTTTTAGTCAATGATTAAAAAAACGAACGACAAAGGTAGGCTTTTAGCCAGAAGCAGCCCAGTGAACAGCTCTGCGATTTACCAACGTGTTTTCACCAATGGCAGGAAAATTTGATTATGCCTCTTCCGAAGCAGAGGTGACTCCATTGCGTATTGCGGATAGAGCAAGCAATAACCATGCGGCGATAAGATACATCCCGCCAAGCGGGGTTACCCACCAAATATGTGGCGCAAGTTCAACATCGGCTAGTGAAGCAATCGCCAATGCATAAATGGAGCCGGAGAAAAACAAAACACCGCCAAAGAAGAAAGTTGTGGCCGAGCGAAACAGTTTCTTACTGAAGTGCTTTGTATGAAAGGTAAGAAGAAGCAAAGCGAGCGAGTGATAGATTTGATATCGGACTCCGGATTCGAAAGATTGAAGCATATCGGTACTCAATCTTTCCTTGAGCGAGTGGGCGCCGATCGCGCCTAAAATCACGGCAACTGCCATGAGCAAACAGGCTGCGATAAATATCTTTTTATTCATGCGGCTAAATTACGAAGCTCAGGTATGGGAACTAAAAAAAAAAAACCGCCCCCAAAACAAGGAGGCGGTTTTCAGTATGGATGGAGTAATGAATTTAGTTTCGCTCTCTGGCCATGCGCTCCATTTCCTTGTCGAAGGTCTCTTTGAAACGCTCGTAGTCGTAGTCAATGCGCAAGCGCTCGTCGCGGCTAATGCCTTGATTGATGGCGTTGGCCAACTCTTCTCCGCTCAACTCAATGGCTACGTAGTATTTGAAGTTACCGTTCTCCGTAACCCGAACCACTTCTTCACAGATGGTGCGGATTCCATTGAGCTGCTGGTCAACTACCTCGCGGGTAAGGGCTTCGTAGCGCTCCTCAATCTCCTCGCGGTTATTGAACTCGCGGGTCAGCACGTAGTCATCAATCACGCGCTTTACGGTGGTGTTGATAGCTGAAGCGAGGTCTGCCCGTGCGTTGGTATAGGCACGACGTTTGGCGGTTGCCTGATCCATGCTCTCACCGAGGTTGTTTGCACGGAAGAACTTATTGTCGCTAAAATAATCCGGTCCGGCACAATACTGAGTGATACGAACTTCTCCTGTAGGAGCAGGTCCCGGTTGTGCGGCTTTCTTTTTCTTTCCGCAGCTGGTTGAGCCGATGGCCAGCCCCAGAGCCAGGAGGCTCATGGTAAATACACGGGGGTTGATTAGAGCTTTCATGATTTCCGTTTTTTATTGTTTTGTCAGGGGTTTTTCACAAACTGTGCCAAAATAGTTATTCCTTACATTATTGTATTCAAAACGCGCTGTATAAAAGCGCGGTCTATCCGTTCCTGTCCGCGGTCAAAAGCCGTGAAGCCGGCTCTGACATGCGTGTTGCTTACACCCCGGATGTCCTCCATAGATTCTTCGTAGTACACCTTGTTGCCGGCCAAATCGGTGAGGCTTATCGACAAATTGAGAAAAGCTACTGCAAAACCATTGGTTTCTCCTCCCTCTCTTGTACGGGCATGAATGGATACCAGAATGTCTGCCTGGCCGCGATTTTGAGATACGGGAAGTCCGTTTTTGATAATCTCACTGCTAAAATGGTCGCGCAATCTCGAAAGCATTTCGCGGTTGTTCAGGTTTTGCTCGTTGCTCTCAATAAAGAACACAGGCCTTTCCAGCTCAATCTGAACTTTTAAGTCCGGTGTTTGCAGGTTCCGCACCAACCTGAGCATGTCACGATCCAGTGCTCGTCTGTCGAACAGTTGTTCGAGTTCTATTTGAGCTCGGAGTTCGTTGTAAGTAGTGGTAAACTCGGGATTTTTAATGGGTACAATCAGCGTTCCGTTGGAAGCCGTGTTTTGAAGTTCTCTTACCATCCCGTTACTGCCCCTGTATTGAAATCGAACAGGGACTCCGCCGAGCATGCTGCCGGTTATTCTGTCGCTTGCGGTAATCACGCACTGTTGGTTAAAGCCATTTTTCAGGTTGAGAACCACTCTTGAAGGCTCAGCCACCAAATTGATGTGGTTGGCCATGTCCTGAATTTCCTGTAGTATGGCGTTGTCCAGCAAAATGGTTCTTCCATCAATATCAAACTCGTTGCTTTCGGTCCAGTAGGGTTTCATAATTGAAAGAGCACGCACCTGTAAATCGAATGCAGCGGCTACTTGTTGATTTTGCCACGCGGTTCGCCCATTTCGGTAAAAATCGGCGGCGTTGTTAAGAACGGCGCGTTTCTCCGCTTCCTTACGGGCATAGAATTCGGATCTATTCAGCCTGTAGTACACCCAGTACTGACCATTGGACTCCCAGGTGTCAACCAGTTCATAACCTTCCAGATTGAGGTTGGTGCTTGTCCGAATGGTTTCGGTAAACTCAGATTGGAATTTATAATCGCGCTCCAACGTGTAGAGGATGGAATTGGAGGATACGTTGATTTGAATCTCGGAAGCCAGATCATTCAATGCCAGATTACGGGCAGTTTCGATGTGATCAGTGCTGTTGGGCCGTCTGGTAGCAACGCCTATCCCGTGAAAGAAAACAGACGAAGTGGGTTTGCGATCCACCCAGTGGGGACGGGGGTTGGTTTCAGCAGGGGCAACAACTTCCTGCGCCGCTTGTTTTTTGCTCGAGCAGCCAGCCCCCAACATCAACAAGAAAAGCGTTGGAAGGATAAACCATACGTGAATGGTGCGTATCACTTTGACATCTGTGTTGCTACTTCACGACCGATCTGGTTTGAGATCTCGCTGAATAGTGCATTCGAAAGTTCAGTAGCTGATTTCATGGTTCTGCGTGCACGCAACAACCCATCCAACTGACGTTTGGCACCGGGAGCCGGATTCCGCACATTTCCACTGGCGGGGAAGAGCATTGCCGCGTTTCCGTCGAAGTCGGCAAAGTGTATAGCGTCTCTCGATTCGCGATCAATGATGCGCGAGGCAAGCACTTCACCTGATTCAAGAGAAAGCAATTTGTACTGAAATGTCAGATGTACGGAGTTGGTGCCGGTATATTCGCTGTATTGTACGGGGCGGTATCTTGTTTCGAAGTAGGTTTGACCTGTTTCCGCACTTTTGCGCTGCACCTGGTAGCCTTCAAATCCATTTCTGCGAGTGTGTTGCAACCGCCCTTCCTGAATCCTATAGTCTAGTACTTTACCGGTTATGATTGCTTTGGCACCGGCAAGTTCTCCTACGCGAATGGCCGTTTCTTCATTAAAAAGTCCTGAAAGACTCAGTTGTTGTTCTTCAATCAACCTCTCCATATCGCTGCGATCTACAAATCGCAAGAAAGGATCCGGCAAACGCGAGAGTTCATCCAGCAGGTAAGCACTGATCCTTTTTTCCACGTTGGCTTCGTTCGAAACATTCTCAAATGGCACCAGAGCAACCACAATGCGGCCTTTTTCGAGCGCCTCACGTTGAAGCTCGCGGGTGTCCTTGAAATTAGGACTGCGATCTAAAATTTGCTGAAAAAATCCGTGCGCCATACGATACGCACCGTTGTCCAGTGCCGTTTTCCCTTGAATGTATAGAGGTTTGCTAAATGCTTTGTCTGCCAGGTCACGGGCATCGCGGAAGTTCGGATCAAGGGCTTTTACTTCTTCAAACTTGGCTTTCGCGTCCTCAAAGCGCTGCTCGGCAAGTAATTCTTCTGCTTCTTCATATAGTTCCTCCAGCACAATTTCCTTACTTCGCTCGTAGTCCTGGGTAAAAAACTCAGGAATATTCACCTCTACGCCCACACGGCGCAACTGGGTTTGATATGCAACAGCATCGCGGTATTGTTTTACTGCTTGATGCAAATCCCCGGCTTTATGGCTACGGCTAAAGCGATCTAAACCATCGTTCAACACTTTTTGACCGGTCTGCGACATACCAATGCGCGCACGAACGTTATTTCTGTTACGCTGGAGAGCCTGAAAGTAGAAATCTGCAGCCTCAGCATAAAGTCCGGCGGCATTCATCCTGTCACCTCGCTTGGCAAGTGATTGCGCACCGCCACAGCCCGGCAACAGGACTATGATAGCCAAAAGGGTTGCTATGTAGTTTAAGCTTTTCAAGTTATTGGTTTATCTGCGCGACTGAATGAAACGGTTCAAGTCGTCAACGCTTGAGGAAAACGTAAAGCTGTCGTTCAGCATCCAATAGTTTCCAATGTCATGTGTGCGATCGTAGGCGTGTTTAGCAAAATCCAGCTTACTGTCTTCAAAGGTGAAGAGCGGCAATAACTCTTTTACCTGAGAAGTTGTAAGGCAATTACTCGCTGAGATCTGCTTGGCAACTGTGATTTTGTTGTCCTCAAAGGTCTGGTTGCTGATTGTTTTCTTGGCTTGCTCAAACTGGCTGTCAGACATCAGAAATCCGGAGCAGCCAATAGGCCCGCTGTACCCCGGAACGAGGGGTTCTACAACCTCTTCTTCAACCACAACAGGGTCGGCGGGTTGAGGACGGGTTGAGGGCTGACGAGAGGTGGTTGTGGTTGTGGTGGTTGTGGTGGTCGTACTGCTCATGCTACCGGTTTCATCATTGATGTTTACGTCCATCGAAATGCCTACACCATCTACATTGATGCCTATAGACGCGCCCTGACCTGCGGGTCGTGCCGGACGCTCGCCTTCGGTCACAACAACAGTGGTTTGAACTACCTCCTCGTCGGCAACAGGAATGTTGGCAGGACGTGAAGGAGTGGGTTCAGCAGAAGCAGGTTCTGCGTGGTAGATAATCACAGGCTGATCTGCAACCACGGGTGCCGCTGAAATAGGCACAGGCTCACCAAAAGGTCGAAGTACATACTGGCCCTTGCGATTTTGCATAATGCGCGCCGTGATTTCGTGCCCGAATTGGAGCATGAAGTTGCGATCCAGCGAACCCAAGCTCTCATCTTCAAACACAATCCTTATTCGCGCCATTTCGCTCGGTAAATCAGTAATTTTAACATTGCTCATAGCAGTTTCATTCTGCTTTACGCTGTTCACAAAAGCGTAAAAAGGCTCACCCTGATCTGAGAATATGACCAGATTGGCAGTTTGCTGGCTCAAAGCGCTAAATGACAGTGCAATAAACGAAAAGAGGAAGGTCAGCGTTTTCATGGTTGTTTGTTTTGGAGGGTAAAAGTAAATGTTTTGGCGACGTGCTCTCAATCCTCGTGCCAAATCAACTCAAATGCACCGTTGATAAGTGGGTTTTTACTTCCTGAAGCAGATATACCCGAACCTGTATATTTGGCCCAAATTGAACCAGAGAAATGAAGAATATTTTGATCATTGGAGCAGGACGCTCATCTTCAACATTGATAAAGTACTTGCTTGACAATGCGCAGAGTGAGGGATGGCAGCTTACAGTTTGTGATCTGGACGAAAATCTGGCCCAACGAAAAGTAGCAGGACATGAGAGAGGTAGAGCTGCACGGTTTGATGCACGGAATGAGAACCTTCGGCGCGAGCTAATTATCAATCACGATTTGGTCATCTCTATGCTACCGGCCTCCATGCACCTTGATGTAGTGAAGGACTGCCTTGAATTCGGTAAGCACGTGATTACTCCATCGTACATCACAAAAGAGATTGAAGCTCTGGATGCTGCATTTAAAGAAAAAGGCTTGATTGCTTTGAATGAAATAGGTCTCGACCCGGGAATAGACCACCTCTCGGCCATGAAACTTCTGAACGAAATCCGTGAGAAGGGCGGCGAGATAAAGTGTTTTGAGTCATTTACCGGTGGGTTGATTGCTCCCGAAAGTGACAACAATCCGTGGGGCTATAAATTCACTTGGAACCCACGAAATGTGGTAGTAGCAGGGCAGGGTGGAGTGGTTCAGTTTAAGCACGGGGGTAGGTTTAAGTACATTCCTTACCACAAGCTCTTTAGCCGTACAGAGATGATTGACATAGAAGGATTCGGAAGGTTTGAAGGATATGCCAACCGCGATTCCTTGAAATACCGAGATTCTTACGGTTTGCGGGGTGTACCCACTATTTACCGCGGAACACTCCGGAGACCGGGTTTTTGCCGCGCATGGAATGTGTTGGTGCAGCTTGGAGCAACCGACGACAGCTACGTATTGGAGGATGTTGCTACCATGACATACAGGCAGTTTATCAACTCATTTTTGGCTTACAATCCTTATGACTCTGTTGAACTGAAACTTCGGGCGTACCTGAAAATGGAGCATGATGACCCCGCCATGGAATTGTTGCAGTGGCTAGGTCTTTTCGAGAATGATCCTATTGGATTGGAAGCCGCCACTCCCGCACAAATTCTCCAGAAAAGAATGGAAGAGAAAATGAGTCTGGAGGAAGGCGACCGCGATATGATTGTGATGTGGCACAAGGTAGGTTTCCTCGATGGGGGCGAAAAGCGCGAGTTCAATTCATCGCTCGTTGTGTTGGGAGATGATCAAACGCACACAGCGATGTCCAAGACAGTGGGACTGCCTATTGGTATCGCGGCAAGACATATCCTGAACGGAAACATCACCTTGAGGGGGGCACTGATTCCAATTCAACAAGAGATATACATCCCCGTTCTTAAAGAACTGGAAAGTTTGGGTATGAGTTTCGTTGAGAAAGAAGTCTCACCGAACTTTGTGTAGCCG
This sequence comes from Flavobacteriales bacterium, assembly GCA_007129985.1. GTDB lineage: Bacteria > Bacteroidota > Bacteroidia > Flavobacteriales_D > SKUL01 > SKUL01. The sequence continues at coordinate 6,598 of SKUL01000043.1, read as the reverse complement.
GTTCTTGCTAAAAATTGGCAATCATATCCATCCCGGCACCAAACTCGTCTGAAAGTGTTGGGAAGATGGTCTGACCGCCCGGTGATTCGTAAACGATAGGGTTCACGGCATCGCCGTAGATTCGGGCGTACACCATATCTCCTTTACTGAATCCAAGGTTCGTCCATTGCTGTTGATTCCAAATAATCTCAACCACTCCGGGCTCAGCGCTGTTCTGGTTTACGCTCACCACACCATGCGTTGTATGCAGGTAATTGCTTGGGCTTGTGTTGGGTGTTTTTCCCAGGAAAACTCGATAACCTGTTTTTGCATTGGGTACGGGGGTAACCGGGCCGATTACACCTCGCAGGTATAGATTAGCAGACAGGGTGTCTATTGCAGTTTCCCATGGTTCGTTAATCGTGTCAACGAAAATGATCTGCGTATCGTAAAACACCATAAACTCGGTGCTGTCCACTTCGGCAGTGCTCACAACTCCCAGGGTGATGGTTGGCAACAATTGGTATTCACCTTGTACCGCCAGCGTGGGGCTGTTTTTAGAAAACAAGATATTGGCAATTTGACCGGTTGCGTAACCATCTCGAGTTACCGAAACAGTATATGTTCCATCCGGCAGATCACTGAATTCAAACCGTCCTGTGTTGTCGGTAGTTGCCTGAAAGTTTTGGAACTGTCCGGTGAGAAAGGCTTGTGTGCCGGAGCGTCCGGTTATCACGATGTTTCCCCATTTGTCGTAGAGTTCAACTTTACCTCGCAATTTGCTGGCAGGGGTAGTAGCTCCGTTGGGCTCTTCTTTTTTGCAGGAAGAGAGCACTAACATGAGCGCAGCTCCGAGGAAAAGACTTGTGCGTAGTTTCATGATGGCGTTTGATTAAATCGGGCACCAATATACACAATATTCAAGATGGCTTAATACTGCGGTTTTGCCATCATTGAACACCTACATGTGCAAATAGAAATCCCGAGTGAGGGCTTTGTACTCCTCGCTGTAGCCGTGCCTTCCGTTGGATTCTATCACGAGATCCGGCTCATTAATGGTCTCAGAAGGCGAGGTTGAAAGGAGAAGCAATTCGCGGTGTGGAGGTTTGTTGGGGGTAGGCCGAACGGCCATTTTGCGCGCAAGATGACAGTTGCAAGCACTCCAATTTGCTTCTGAGAGAATGCCCGCAGGCATAATCAAGGCCATGGAGCCTCCTTCAGCGATATAACTCCGCGCTTGGCGAAGAAATTCAAGTAGATCAAATTCCTTTTGATGCCGTGCCCGTGTTCTTGACGCGTCGGGTGCTTTGAGATGATGTTTGAAAAACGGCGGGTTGCTCACGATGAGGTCGGGTGATACCGGCGGCAACCAGTGCATTGCATCGGCTTCAATGACCTTGATGCGTTCTGCAAATTTTGATGCTCGAACATTTTCTTTTGCTTGACCTGCGGCCTCTGGGTCAATCTCAATCGCGGTTATTTTTGACTCACTGAATCTTTGTGCCAACATCAATGAAACCAGAGCTGTTCCGGTTCCAATATCAAGTATTTGTTTAGGTTCCTGGTTAGGGGTGACCCATGCGCCAAGAAGCACGCCATCGGTGCCAACTTTCATGGCGCAGCGATCATGGTCAACACGAAATTGCTTGAATTGAAAATGAGAGGCGGGCATCGTTACGGATTCAATCCGAACAATTCTTCGGGAATGGAAACTTTGAGGTGTTGCTTTTCTGTGTCTATCTCCAAAATGAAGGCATCCTGCAGTGGAATGAGTGCTTTTCCGCGTTGGCCACTCACCTCAATCAGCGGGTTCACATGGTGGTCGTAGTAGTCTATCACCTCTCCTATATCTCCGAGCTCTTCGTCCCACACGCTGTATCCAATGAGCATAGACGGGTCTTCTTCAGGCTCCTCATCCTCCGGTTTCATGGAAATGGGGAGATACAATGCGCAACGAACCAAAGCGCGCGCTGTTTGCTCATCGTCCACGCCTTCGAGTTTTACCCTGACGTGGGCACCGGGACGGTCGAAAAGCAGATTCTCAATAAAAAAAGGAATCAGTTTGTCGTGGCGTTCCACGAAAACTGATTCCAATTTCTGAAAGTCCGCAGGGTTGTTCACATCAAGGTGAAAAATCAACTCACCGCGGTAGCTGTATGTTTTCGAGACAAGTCCGAAGTAGAAGCAATCCTCCTTTCGCATGAGATGCGTGGTGGATTAGTCTTTTTTCTCTTCCTCGTCTTCAGCTGCAGGAGCTTCTTCAGCAGGAGCTTCTTCTTTCTTCTCCTCAGCCGCAGGGGCCTCTTCCGCTTTCTCTTCGGCGGCTGGTGCTTCCTCAGCTTTTTCTTCAGCAGCGGGAGCCTCTTCTGCTTTTTCCTCTGCAACTGGTGCTTCCTCAACTTTCTCTTCAGCGGCAGGAACCTCTTCTGCAGCAGGAGCTTCCTCAACTACGGGAGCTTCTTCAGCCACGGGAGTCTCAGCAACAGCTTCAGGGGCTTCGGTTGTGGCTTCTGCCTCAGGAGCTTCAGCAACTGCTTCGGCTGCGGCTTCTGCTTCTGGAGCTTCCTCTGCGGGAGGCGCTTGCTTGGCAGCGATTTCATCTGCTCGCTTCTGATTGGCCTCGGCCTCAGCAGCTAAACGAGCCTTACGGTCGCTGTCGCTTTCATTGGCTAGACGGTCAATCTTGGCCTGGATTTTTGATTCCTTTTCTTTTACCCAGGCATCGAATTTCTTGTCGGCTTCCTCCTGACTCAAGGCACCTTTCAGTACACCTCTGTTCAGGTGGTTGCGGTACAATACACCACGGTACGAAAGGATGGCACGCGCAGTGTCAGTGGGCTGTGCACCTTTTTGTAACCACGACGCTGCCGAATCCACATCGATGTCGATGGTAGCAGGGTTGGTGTTGGGGTTGTAGCTTCCGAGGCGCTCAATGTAGCGTCCGTCTCGCGGAGCACGTGCGTCAGCAACTACAATGTGGAAGAAAGGACGTCCTTTCTTTCCGTGTCTTTGTAATCTGATTTTAACAGGCATTCATTCACATTTTGTGGGTACGAAACCCAGGTTTGTAATTAAGGGCCGCAAATATCTTATTTTCTTTGCAGCGCTGAAAGTTTTTTGTCCTGAAAATTAACGCCAAACCTATGAATGACTTGAAAGAGGTAGTTGCGAAGGTAGAAGAAGAAGTGAAAAAACGCTTTGACGGCGAAGGTACGGGTCACGATTGGTGGCACATAGACCGCGTGAGGCGACTTTCGGTAAACATTGCCAAAGAAGAAGGCGCAGACCTCTTTGTGGTAGAGCTGGCGGCCCTTTTGCACGATGTCACCGACCACAAACTGTTTCAAGGAACGCCCGAGGAGGGCAGGGGGTTGCTATTGCAAATCATGGCTGAAGCTGGCTGCGATGATTTGGTTGCCGAGCCCGTGTTGGGGATTGTTGACGGCGTAAGCTACAAAGGTGCCGGGGTTGAAGACATTCCCTTGCCCATTGAGGGGCAGGTTGTGCGTGATGCCGACCGTTTGGACGCAATGGGTGCCATTGGCATTGCACGCGCCTTTGCCTTTGGCGGTAGCAGGCATCGGCTTCTTTACGACCCCACCCACCCGCCCGTATTCCACTCCAGTTTCGCCCACTACCGCCAAAGTCAGGCTCCCACCATCAACCATTTCTACGAGAAACTACTGCTGCTCAAAGACCGCCTGCAAACACCCACAGCCCAAAAAATGGCTTTGCACCGACACCAGTTTATGGAGCAGTTCCTCAATGAATTTTATGCAGAATGGGAAGGGGAGCGGTGAGCAAAAAATGATTCGCTGCTAGAACCCGTAATCCTTAAAACCTTTGGTAAGCTCGCCCTCTTTGAGTGGCACGTTGATTTCAATCTCCTCGTACTCGTAGGCCTCAAAAAGTTTAAGGTCATCGTCGTACACCTCGAAGCGAACGGGTATGTACCATTCGCGGTCTATGAAAATGCGAATCTTGGGCGCGTAGTCGTTGGGAATGGTGAGCACTGTGCCCGGCTTCAGCGGACCGTAAGCTGACACCTGCGGGTTCAGCTCAATGATGCGGTACTCTGCAATTTTCAGCGAATCTGCTACGGTACGCGTGGTTTCACTGGTACCCACGGTGTAAGTGGTGAGGGAGTAAAAATGATTCAGGATTTCCACCACGCCGCATTTCCGCCCGTTGATGGTTTCTTCGCCCACATACGAAACCATTTCGTGGGCCCGGTCGTCGTATTTTTGGAGCAGGTGCTCCAGTACGCGATTGAACTTGCTGAACCCCATGTCGTAAACCATGTGGTGCTGCTTATTGCGCATCAGTGAACCTGCGGGGTCGAGGTTGAGGTTAATCCATGGAAAACCATTGGGATTCACTAGCACCTTGTTGTTATTGCGGTCTTCGCGAAACAACACTTCTACACCTTCGGTAGGTTCCAGTTGTTTGAGATACACGCTGTAAGGAACGCATTTCATGGTGATTAGCGACCGCGCGCTGAGATATTCGCCCTCATAGCGCTCCGTTTTGCTCACTTTGCAGCGCAGGGTTTGTACTTCGGCGCAGTGCTCAAACATATTCATCACTAAATCGTAACCGACGGAGCGCTTTTCAACGTCCTTTTCTCCGATGCGTTTAGACTGTCCTTGCGTGGCTATACCGATGGTTAGCAGCAGGGAAGTGGTGAAAATGCAAATTGATGCGTGTCTGTTTCGTGGCGAAATCACGAATTCAAAGATAATTCTTTCCGTTCGGATGGGGAGGCGGATAGATAATCCTTTCGCGCCAAAATTGTGTTATGCTCTGAATGCTTGCGCCTTGCCTCGATTGTGAATAATTCCCAAGCCAGGGGTCAAAGAGCGTAGCCCGAAGCCATTAACTTTGAGCCATTGTTCAATTGAATCCCCACCCGTCACCGCATGTTCCTCATTTTTGATACCGAAACCACCGGCGTTCCCAAGGATTGGAATGCACCTGTAACCGATTCCGACAACTGGCCCCGCATGGTGCAACTGGCGTGGCAGCTTCATGATGTCACCGGAAAATTACTCTCGCGCAACAACCTGATTGTCTATCCCGACGGGTATGACATTCCCTTCAACGTGGTGAAAATTCACGGGATTTCAACCGAGCGGGCCAAACGCGACGGACAGCCACTGGATGAGGTGCTGGATGCCTTTGCACGCGACTTTTCGCAGGCGAAGTATCTGGTTGGCCATAACGTAAGCTTTGATGTGAACATCGTGGCCGGAGAGCTTCACCGCGCCGGAAGGAACCACGAGGTGATGCTGCAGTCCGATTTGCTCGATACCAAAGACCTTTCTACCGAATTCTGCCAGCTTCCCGGAGGAAAAGGCGGTAAATACAAGTGGCCCACGCTTACTGAACTTCACGAGAAACTCTTTGGAAAACCCTTTGAGGCAGCCCACGATGCAGCCTACGATGTGGAGGCCACCACGCGCTGTTTCTTTGCACTGGTTACCCGCGAGGTAATTCCACTTGAGGAAATTCCCGACCCCGCTTCTGTGAAATACGAGGCTCCGGTGTTGGAGGCCGCCAATTTTCAGCAGCAAGAGGAATCTCAACCGACCGAAGTGGAGCTGGACGTTCCCACTGAGGCCGTGAGTGCCACTTTGGAAGAAACTCCCTTTGCCCATCTGCACTGCCACTCGCAATTCTCTATTCTGCAATCAACCTCCAGTGTGGACGCGCTGGTTAGTCAAGCCATAAAACTCAACATGCCCGCGCTGGCGGTTACCGATACCGGCAACATGATGGCCGCTTTTCAGTTTGTGCGTAAGGCATTGGCTGCCGGCATCAAGCCCATCCTCGGCTGCGAGATTAACATTTGCCGCAATCGGCTCGACAAATCGGTGAAAGACGACGGTTTTCCTGTGGTACTGCTGGCCAAAAACAAAAAAGGCTATCACAACCTCGCCAAGCTCAGTTCCTACGCCTTTACGGAGGGCTTTTACTACGTGCCCCGAATTGACCGCGAGTTGCTGATGACCTACAAAAGCGACCTGATTGCCCTCAGCGGTGGACTCTGGGGCGAGGTGCCCTACAAAATCCTGAACGAAGGAAAATCCCAGGCCGAAGAAGCCTTTGTTTGGTGGAAAGAGCAATTTGGCGAAGACTTTTACGCAGAGCTTAACCGACACGGACTGGAAGAAGAGCAAGTGGTGAACACCACCCTGCTTGAGTTTTGCGAAAAGTACAAGGTAAAGTACGTGGCGGCCAACAACACCTACTACACGCACAAGGAAGACGCCGATTCACACGATGTTCTTTTGTGCATCAAAGACGCCGAGAATCAGTCGAAGAAGAAAAAGTACATGGGCAAGCGAGGCAGGGAGTTTCGTTTCGGATTTCCGAATGACGAGTTTTACCTGAAGCCGGCCGAGGACATGAAAAAGCTCTTTGCCGACCTTCCGGAGGCCATCGCCTGCACCCACGAAATTGTGGAGAAGTGCGAGTCCTATCCGCTGGAGCGTGACGTGTTGCTTCCCAAGTTTGAAATTCCTGAGCAGTTCATTCACCCCGAAGATGATGAAGATGGCGGCAAACGTGGCGAGAATGCCTATTTGCGCCACCTTACCTACGAGGGCGCCAAAGAACG
>SKUL01000376.1 GCA_007129985.1 Flavobacteriales bacterium | reverse complement strand
GATGTCAATGCATGTGTGAGAAGCCTCGTGAGTGATGCCTATCGCGAGAGCAGTGCACACAATGAGGAAGATAGCGCTCCGGAATCGCCCTCCGCCATACAGGCTCCCAAAGCCAGGCCCAACTATTTTGAGGTCTTGTTTGCCGACGGTTTCAGCGCTGAAGAATCAGAGCAATTGCACCAGCAACTCGAAAAACTGAGGAGCGATGAGGATGCTTTTGTTTATCAGAGCATCAGCGCCGGAACTTTTCAGGATGCTGTAATGGCGGTGCTTTTCAACCCCAATATTCAGGCGGTTGTGATTCGCTACGGGGTACCTTTTGCCTCGAAAAACCAATTAGGGCAGTTGCAAACATTTGTGCAGCGCCTGAAGGATTACCCCTACCACGACCGCTCAGAGCATGACCTCGGTTTGTTGCTGGCATCTGTTTTAAGCGACCTGCGCCCGGAGTTGAACATGTATTACGTTACCGATACGCCCGTTGTGGACCTGGATGATGATGCAGTGGAGCGTTTCCGACGTATTTTTTACCGCAAAGAAGCCCTACAGGAATTGCACCTTACCATCCTTCGGGGTATCAAGGAGCGATACGAAACTCCATTCTTCTCCGCCCTGATGGAATACAGCCGGAAGCCCACAGGGGTGTTTCACGCCATGCCCATTTCGCGCGGAAACTCTGTGTTCAAATCGCGATGGATACAGGATTTCGGCAACTTTTACGGTCGCAATCTTTTTCTCGCCGAAACTTCTGCCACCACCGGCGGACTGGATTCCTTGCTTCAACCCACGGGAACGCTCAAACAAGCCCAGGAAAAAGCGTCCAAGGCATACGGCTCAAGAAAAACCTATTTCGTAACCAACGGAACATCAACTGCTAACAAAATTGTACAGCAGGCTCTTGTGCGCCCTGATGATGTGGTGCTGATTGACCGCGACTGCCACAAATCACACCACTACGGATTGGTGCAATCGGGTGCCTACCCGGTGTATCTCGACTCCTATCCTGTGCAGGAATACTCCATGTACGGCGCTGTTCCGCTGAGTGAGATAAAAAACAAATTACTCCTACTGCGCGCTGCCGGTCGGCTTGATAAAGTGAAAATGCTGCTGCTCACGAACTGCACTTTTGACGGGCTGGTTTACAACGTAGAGCGCGTGATGGAAGAAGTGCTGGCCATTAAGCCCGACATGATTTTTCTTTGGGACGAAGCCTGGTTTGCCTTTGCCGGATTTACGCACACCTACAAGCAGCGCACAGGAATGTACGTGGCGCGTAAGCTGTTCAAAAAATACCGTAGCCCAGAGTACCGCGAAAAGTACAAAGAGATGATGGCCGCGCTTCCTCAAGGGGCCGTTCCTACCCTGCCCGATCCCGACAAAGTGCGCATCCGCGTGTATTCAACCCAGAGCACGCACAAAACGTTATCGTCAATGCGTCAGGGCTCTATGATACACATCTGGGACGAAATGTTTGAGCGAAAGGCCGAAGATGCTTTTCACGAAGCCTATATGACCCACACCTCCACCTCACCCAATTACCAAATTCTTGCCTCGCTCGACGCCGGTCGCAGACAGGTTGAATTTGAGGGGTTCGAGATGGTGGAGAAAAGCGTGGAAATGGCCATGACCCTGCGCAGTAAAGTGGTGAATCACCCGCTGCTCAGCCAGTATTTCGATGTACTTACCGTGAAGGACTTTATTCCCGAAAAGTACCGCAAGTCGGGTATTGAGGAATACTACAATCCCGAAACCGGATGGACGCGGATGGAGGAAGCCTTTGCCAACGACGAGTTCGTGTTAGACCCTACCAAGGTGAACCTGTTTATCGGGAAAACCGGCGTGGACGGCGACACTTTCAAGAACAAGTACCTCATGGACCAGTTTGGTATCCAGATTAATAAAACGAGTCGAAACTCCGTGCTGTTTATGACCAATATCGGCACAACGCGCGGCTCGCTGGCCTATCTCATAGGTGTGCTGATAAAAATTGCAAGGCAGTTGGATGACCAGTTCCGCTCCCTCAGTCGGGAAGAATTGAAAATCCTGAAGCGCAAGATCAAGTCGCTCACGCAAGACGCTCCCGAACTACCTGATTTCAGCCATTTTCACGCATCATTCCAGGCGGTGCCCGGCGTTCCCGGCGGTAATCTCAGGGAGGCCTTCTTCCTGTCCTACGACGAAGAAAAATGCGAGTACCTCAAACTGAAACCGGCTTTGAAAGCGATGGAGAAAGGTCGCGAGCTGGTATCCGCTTCATTTGTGATTCCCTACCCGCCCGGATTCCCCATTCTGGTGCCCGGTCAGGTGGTGAGCGAGGCCATCCTCAACTTCCTTATTAAACTGGATGTAAAGGAAGTACACGGCTATCGTCCGGAGCTTGGTTTGCGTATCTTCCAGGAAAGTGTGCTTCACCGTAAAAAACACGCAACCGCCATGATGGCAGCTCGAAAAAACTCTACCCATTCACCCATTCAAAAACCGTTAAAATCAACCTCATGAGCAAAAAGAACGGAAAGCGAACCCCGCTTCGGGGAGTGTCGGACATCCGGCGTTTCTTCTACAAAAACGAAACCCCTATCTACTTTATCAGCGCCACCAATTTTAACCTGCTCGGCGCCGACGAATGGGTAAAAGGATTCAGATACATCTGCTACATTGATTGTTTTGACGGTCAGCACCCAAACGTGTTTGTTCCGAAAGAGGAAATGCCGCACGAGGAGTTTCAAAGCATCGAAGACATCAACAACTACCTGCTGGAACACAAAGAGGTGGTGGATATCATCAAAAAGCGAAACGCCGGCAAAAAAGGTAAAGCGCTGTTTTTGATGTTCGACGAGAAAACAGAGGAACTGGCCAAACTCAACAACCTTGAGGTGAGCTTTCCGTCGGCAAAGATGCGCCAGTTTATGGACAACAAGGTAAACACCAACCGCATTGCCGAAAAAGCCGGTGTGCCATGCGTTCCGTACATTCTCGACAAGGTAAAAAGCTACAAGGAGCTGTCTGAAAAGTCTGCCCACCTCGGCACCGACCTCGTGATTCAACTTCCGTTTGGAGATTCCGGTCACACCACCTTTTTCGTGTCGAACGAAGAGGAATGGAACAAGCACGCCGACGAAATTACGGCCGAGAAAGAGGTGAAAATCATGAAGCGCATCAACTGCCGCGGTGCCGCCATCGAGGCCTGTGTAACGCGTCACGGAACCATTGTGGCTCCTCTGATGACGGAACTGGTAGGCTTTAAGGAACTCACCCCCTACAAAGGCGGCTGGTGCGGCAACGAAATCTTTGCCGACGCCTTCACGCCAATAATCCGTCAGAAAGCCCGCAAATACACCCAACTATTTGGAGACCAGCTTCGCAAAGAAGGCTACAAAGGGTATTTTGAGCTGGACTTCTTGATTGACGTTGACACCAACGACATCTACCTCGGGGAGCTCAACCCACGGATTACAGGGGCAAGCTCCATTACCAATCACGCTGTTTTCGCGCTTTCGGATGCTCCGTTGTTCCTCTTCCACTTGTTGGAATGGATGAATTACCCTTACGAACTGAGCGTGCTTGGACTCAACCGCCGCTGGTCGAGAAAAGAAAACATTGATTCATGGAGCCAGTTGGTTATCAAGCACACCGAAGAATCGGTTGAAATTGTAACCGAGGCACCACG
>SKUL01000333.1 GCA_007129985.1 Flavobacteriales bacterium | reverse complement strand
GAAAAGAAATACCTGAGCGAAAAGCAAATTGAAGCCATTCGCAAAAAGGTGAAAGAGCAGGTAGATGAAGCCGTGAAATTTGCCGAAGAATCTCCGCTTCCACCGGCCGAAGAGCTGTACAAAGACGTGTACCAGCAGGAAGATTACCCATTTGTGAACGACTAAAAACACCCCACAATAACATGGCGGAAATTGTACGAATGCCCAAATTGAGCGACACCATGACCGAAGGAGTGGTGGCCGAGTGGCATAAGAAAGTAGGAGATGAAGTAAAGTCGGGTGAGCTGCTCGCGGAGATTGAAACCGACAAAGCCACTATGGAATTTGAATCCTTTCAGGATGGTGTGTTGCTGCACATCGGTGTGGACAAAGGAAAATCTGCGCCTGTAGATTCTATACTTGCCATTTTGGGAGAGAAGGGCGAAGACGTTGAGAAAATCCTCAAAGAGGATAATGAAAGCGCAGCAAAAGAGGAGCCCAAAGAGGAGAAGAAAACCGAGCCCGCCGGGGAGGAGCCCAAAAAAGAAGCTGCCACAGCCGCTCCTGAGAAATCAGCGGCACCGGTGGCTGAAAAAACCAAAGAATCTGCCCGTCCTGCAGCGGCACCTATACTATCAGACAACGGCTCTGAACGGGTAAAAGCATCTCCGCTGGCGCGCAAACTGGCCGAAGACCGCGGAATCAATATGAATGTTCTGCGTGGTACCGGCGAGGGTGGACGCATTGTAAAACGCGATATCGAGAACTACCGTGGAGCCGCTATTGCAGGTGTTGAATCGTATGAAGACCGCGAAGTTTCGCAAATGCGCAAAACCATTGCCCGCCGGTTGTCGGAAAGCAAGTTTGAGGCTCCACATTTTTACCTCACTATTGAGATGGACATGGAGCCTGCTGTTGCGGCGCGCGAGTCAATCAACGCGGCCATCAAGCCGGCCAAAATTTCTTTCAACGACCTCGTGGTAAAGGCTGCGGCTATGGCCCTCAGAAAGCACCCACAGGTTAATGCATCGTGGCATGGCGACTACATGCGCTTCAACAAACACATTCACGTGGGAGTGGCTGTGGCAGTTGATGAAGGCTTGTTGGTACCCGTGGTGCGATTTGCCGATGGCAAAACCCTTACCCAGATTGGCGATGAGGTGCGCGACTTTGCCGTAAAGGCCCGCAACAAAAAACTGCAACCGCAGGATTGGGAAGGCAACACCTTTACCATCTCCAACCTTGGTATGTTTGGAATTGACGAATTTACCGCCATCATCAACCCGCCCGACGCCTGTATCATGGCCGTAGGCGCCATTGTAGATAAGCCCGTTGTGAAAAATGGGCAGGTAGTTCCGGGCAAAACCATGAAAGTAACCCTCTCCTGCGATCACCGCATTGTAGATGGTGCTGTGGGCTCGGCCTTCCTGCAAACCTTCCGCACCTACATGGAAAACCCGGTGGTACTGCTCGGCGAACACAACATCTAAAAGATTCCCTTTTTGATATTTCTCAAAGCCGTTCTGAAAGGAGCGGCTTTTTTTTAGCGCTGCCGTCGGGGAATCACCGTGCGTGTATTGATTTCTGGCATGTGAAGTACTTTACTAGCGCGGCGCAAGGCATCCGAGATACTTCGGTTTCTATAGACAATTGCGCCGAAACAATTCCCCACAAAAAAAGCCACCCCCTAAGGAGCGGCTTTCAAGATGTTCTGAGGGATGATCTACTCCAAGATAATAACGCCTGTGGCTTCAAAAGAGAGGGCGTACTCAGGCTCGGTGATGGCCTCAATCTCTTCGGCGCTTTTACCGGCATCGTGGGCGTAGTGTTTGAGTGCTTCAACCGAAGTAGTGTCGAAGTAAGCCACACCGTCCATGTACACTTCCATTTCTTCAACGCCCTCGGTAGGCACAAAGAAACCGTAGTCTTTAAAGGTTACGCGGATTTCCTCGCCGTTGCCGGCATCCACTTTCATCCAGCAGCCTTTTTTCATGCAGGTCTGATGAATGGTGCTTTTTACTTTTCCTTCGAAGGTGCCGTGCTCCTGCACCAGGGCAAAAAGCTCAGAGGCGTGAATGGCTCCGTCGGTGTCAATGGTGTCGCCGTAAAAGTTCAGCGTAACGGCTGCCTCAGCGGTCTCGGGGGTTTCGGTGGCTGTAGCAGCCGGTTGCTCGCCGCATGACGCCAACAGCGCCGCCGCAAACAAAAACAATGCAATGTGTTTCATGGGGTGTTTTATTGGTGATTTTTTCGAGCAGCAAAGGTACAAAGAATCAATCACCATCTATGTATGGTAGTTAAGCGACAGGCCAAATACATCTCAAATATCCGGATAGTAGCCATCAATGCGTTGAAAACCTTTGTTTTTTGGCGCGGAGTTACTTCTCTGCAGTATCTCTTTTGAGAGGTGTGAGGATGTTAGAAGTTAAATAGCGGTTAAGTTTTTACCTTGATATTCATGTCCATAGCGCTCCTTGCGTCTCTATTGCGCCCCTTGCGGTTAAGCTTTTTTTACCGCAAATCCGACTTGGGTCGGATCGCAAGGAAGGCGCAAAGGGCGCGAGGGACTTTAAATTCAGAATGACATATAACATCAATCAAACATGGTCAAAATCATACGTGTTTGCCCAGACCTTAGCGGATGATAAACTCCGTGCGTCGGTTCTTGGCCCGCCCCTCGGCCGTATTGTTGTCGGCAACAGGTTTGGTTGGGCCGTAACCTTTGTAGCTCAATCGCTGCGCAGCAACACCCGATTGCTCCAGAAACTTTTTCACCTCAAATGCGCGCTCCTGCGATAAGAGCATGTTCATCTCACGGTCGCCGCGACTGTCCGTATGTCCGGCAATCTCAATTTTCATGTTTGGGTTGCGGCTCAGGTAAGCGGCAAACTGTGCCAGCACCAATTTTGATTTTTCGTCAATCTCGGCCGAGTTGGTAGCGTAAAAGATATCGTGAATGGTGTAGGGCTCGTTTGCGCGGATGGGCTTCACCTCGCTCTTCACCTCGGCAACCCCCATGCTTTCGTCGGCCATTTCTTTGGTGTACACGTGCGCCTCAAAGGCGTGGCCGTCTTTCTCGATGGTCATTACCACATCTTCGTGTTCTACATTCACCACGGCTACATAGCTACCGGTTTCCTGGTTCACCGGAACGCGGTCAACCCGTTTGCTTTCGGCGTAGTGAAGCTCCACGCGGGCGTCTTCCATTCGCTGTCCTGATTCATCGGTCAATTCTCCTTTAATGAGCATCACCTTTTCGGGACGGGCTTGTTCGGGCATCTCAAACGAAATGATGTCCAGCCCTCTGGCTCCGGGCACCCCGCGCGAGGCATAATACGCCCGATTACCGTCAGTGCTCACAATCAAACCGTGTTCATCCTCGGCCGTGTTGATGGGAACGCCAATGTTTTTGGGAGTCGTCCAGCTTCCGTCTTCTTGCTGGCGGGTGTAAAAAATATCGTAGCCACCTGCCCCCGGTCTACTGTCGCACGAAAAATACAGGGTCTTGCTGTCGGTGTGCATAAAGGGCGATTTTTCATGTCCGCCCGTGTTGATGGACTCGCCAATGCTTTTGGCAACGCCCCATGTACCATCGGCGCCACGCACACTGTAGAAAATGTCAATACTCGGATTTCCATGAGAATCTGGGGTGCTGTGCTCACGGGCTGTGGCAAAGAACAGCATGTTTCCGTCGGCCG
>SKUL01000288.1 GCA_007129985.1 Flavobacteriales bacterium | reverse complement strand
TCGGCCCAGCTCACAAAATCAAAGTACTCAAAAGCAGTGCTCTCGAAGGGGTCGGCGCGCAGTTCTTTGAGCGAGGTGACGAGGTCTTCGTAAATGCGCTCGCGGTCTTCTATGGAGCGGGCCTTCAGTGAACGCCGGATAAAATTGAGCACAACCGATTCAAATCTGTACACCCGGTTACGCGATTGCAAATAGCGTGATGTGCTTTTGAGAGCATAGGGCACGAGCTTGTTTTTACCCCTGTCGAGCTGAATAATAAGGTTCATGATTTGTGCAAAGCAGTGAATATCTTCGCTTTCATCTACGTTGATGGTGTTGAGCAGTTCGTTTATCCAGTATTGCGCCTGCGACAGGTCGCCGGCACCATAGTAGATGATGGCGATACTGAAGTAAAAGGCCGCCTTGCGCACACTGCTCAGCTTGTCGTAAAAGCGCACCAGTCCGTTTTCCACCTCGTGGATGATGTCAAGGCCCTTTTCAAATTCGCCAGTGAGCGCGTACAGCGCCAATTCAATACTTGTGGCCGAGCTAAAAAGCCGTATTTCCAGGTTTTCATTTTGCGGAATCACCAGCTTTTCGGGCACATTACGCAACTTCTCAAGGTAGGCAAATGCCTCTTCATAGCGCTTGAGTTGCATTCCCACGTAGATGGCATTGGTAAGTACCGACACGTAGGTGTTGGGTTCCTCCTGAAACAGCACGTTGTTGTCCTCTATAAAGGCGATGTTTTTGGTGAGAAAACTGTAGCACTGCTCGTAATCGCCTGTACCAAAATAGTATGCGCTGTATATGTGGTAGTAAAGATAACGGGTATGTACCGATATTTCGTCGTCAGTTCGATGCAGGAGTGTATGATCCATCAGTGATTTAAACTGCTGTATCTCCTCCTCGGACCGCGCCTTTCCCTTGCGAAAAAGAAGGTGAAACAGGTGGCTTTTTACGTTCCAGAATTCATTGTAGGCATCAATAAGACTTGCGATACGCTTGTCTTCTTTCAGTATTTCGTCAATAGACTCTTGCGACACCCCTTCATAGTTATCTTTCTCAATCAGCATCTTTTCCCAGTTGAGGATTTCAATCAGGATGGTGTGCTTTTGGTGTTCGTAGGCAATGCGCTTGGCACTATTCATCAGCTTAAAGGCCTGATCATAAAGCGACTTTTTGTAGAGAATCTCAACAGAGTGCAGGAGCCTGCGCAAATCGGCATCCACAGAGCTGTCGTAATAGTAGGAATCGAGTGCCCTGAGAATGCTGTGGTACAACCTGTTCTTGGAAATGGAAAACCGGTTGATGATGGCCTGCCCCTTGAACTTTTTCAGAATGGCTTCTTCGTCGTACTCCGATTGTTTGTTGATAGCCTCAAAAAGTTTGAGGTAAACGCCTTTGGAACCGATTGTAGCATGGCGTGAGGAGTACACCTTGAAGTATCGCTTTTCGGGGGTTGTAAGCGACTTAATCAGGTTGAAAAGTTGGTCTGAGGCCTTGTTAGACATGTAAAGAATTGAGAAATTTTGGTTTCACTTTTTGGACAACAAACACTCCGTTTTCCAACTTGCTGGAATACCATGCGAGGCCATCCAAAACGTGTGAATACAGGGTGTAGAGCAATATCATCACTTCTTCAAGATACGAAAATGATGGCACAAAAAAAGCGCGGAAGGGTAAAATTTCCGCGCTTTAAAATGCTCTTAGAGATGTATAATTATGGGCGACCTGATTTGGGTCCGTTTCCACTGCCTGAAGAACCGGATGGCTGCTTGGCAGTGGTTGTTTCCTCTTCGTTGTCGCTATCATCGTTTACAAAATCGTCGTCTGAGGTGTCATCTCCTTCTCCGGTATTACCTCCGGAGGTTGAACTTTGCTCGATGAGTGGATCGCCACTTGCATCAAGGGTGCCATCCATTGCACGGCTCACACCGTCTTCCTGGTCAGAGTCATCATTCACCGTGGCCCGGGCCTGCTGTGCATCCACAGACGGGTCGTCTTTCGGGCAGTGCTCGTTGAGCTCAAACTTCTCGCATGAGGTCACCAAACCAAGTGCAAGAACCCAAAGTATGATACGAGATGTTTTCATGTTCTTTAACTAACAACACAAACCTAAGTATTTTTTCCGAGATAATCAAGTGCCTACACCATTTTCTATCACACTTTTTAACGGAAATGTGATTTCTACTACCGTACCCACGGTTATGCCGTCGGCACCAATTCGATCCTGAGGCCCGTCAATACTGAAGTTTTGGTCTGTCATTTTTCGGAAAAGGTCTATGCGGTTTCGGTTGATTAACATCCCCTGAGGTATGTGTTGGCTTTCGGCAGAAGCCCGCATCTCACGGCTTTTTTCAATACCAATCCCGTCATCGGTGATGCGAATAATCACATCTTCGCCCTGTTTTCGCACCGATAATTCGAGGTTGCCTTTTTCCTTTTTGGGCAGAATTCCATGCCATATACTGTTCTCGAGGTAGGGCTGAAAAAGCATAGCGGGAATTTTAACCTGATGGGTATCAATAGATGAATCTACTTGCAAATGATATTCAAACTTATCGGGAAAGCGCATATTCTCAAGCGAAAGGTAGAGGTTGATGCGCTCCAGCTCATCGGCCAATGTGGTGAAATTACTTTGCGAACTGTCCAGGTTTTTGCGGATGAGCTTTGCGAAGCTCGACAGGTACTTGTTGGCGCTGAGTCTGTCTTGCCTGTTGATGTAGTACCGAATGGAATTGAGCGCGTTGAAAATAAAATGTCGGTTCATGCTCGAGTTAAGGGCTTGCTGCTCCAAGGCCAGCATCCGCGATGTGTACTCAAGCTGCTGGGTAATGCGTTTACGGGCTTCCTGCCTGAAAAGTGCAGCAACAATAGCCGCCACAAGCAAAATCACTGCTATTACCACCAACAGAATAAACCACCAGGTGAGATAAAAAGGTGTGAGAATGGTAAAAGCGAAAGAATCGTAAGTTTCTGTCCAATCGTTGCCTGCTATCCGTCCCCGAACTTTAAAGCGGTATGTGCCGTGAGGCAGCGATGCATAGGTTGTGTAATTGGTAGAAGTTGCCGGAAGCCACGTTTCATCAATGCCTTCGAGCATGTATTGAAATTCTACTTTGGAGGGATTGCTGAAATACAAACCCACAAACTCAAAGGTGAGGTGGTTGTTGGAAGGATCCAGTTCCAAACCGATGGGAAGCCCTGTGCGAGGGTCCATTGTTGCTGCAATCTCCTCCCAGTTTCGCTCGTCCAGAACAAGCTTCACAGTGTTAATGAGCACAAGGGGCTCATGGGGCACCGCGTCAAATGGGTTTTCGGTGGCGTTGTAGCGAATCACTCCTTCTGTGGTTCCAAACCACAAAGAGCCGTCGTCATCAAGGAAAACAGCATTTTGATTGCACTCCAAACTTGGCAAACCTTCCTGGTCGGTAAAGTGCTCAGTTTTGATTTCGCCATTCGCATGATAGCTTCGTGTATCCATTACAAACAGCCCATTGTTGGTGCCGATGTACAACAGGCCTAACTTGTGCGCAAGAAAGTTAATGTTGTTGGAGCCAAACCCGGTGCTGAACACCACCTGCACCAGCGAGTCACCCTGCAAGGCAAAAAGACCGCGCTTGCTTCCCACCCATAGCTGCTCCTGATTGTCTTCGGCTATGCTGTACACCACTTGATTGCGGGGGTCATCGGGCAAGGCAT
>SKUL01000060.1 GCA_007129985.1 Flavobacteriales bacterium | reverse complement strand
CTCAGAGGTATGTGGGCGGTGTATTTCAACTAATTCGCAAAAGATTATGGCAAGTTTTCAGGAACTCATCAACGGCCCGACTCCGGTGCTGGTTGACTTTTACGCAGAATGGTGCGGCCCGTGCCAGATGATGGCTCCGGTGTTGCAACAGCTCGCCGGCAAAATGGGTGAACGCGTAAAGATTTTGAAGGTTGATGTAGACAAAAACCCTCAGGCAGCACAGGCCTATCAGGTACAGGGAGTACCCACTTTTTTGCTGTTCAAGGACGGAAAAGTAGTGTGGCGCCAATCTGGAGCCATGCCCATTCAAACCCTTCAGGGGGTGATTGAGCAGCACGGAGGATAGATGTCTTAAGGTCTGCTGAAAAAATCAGATGTACGTTGGCTGTGAGCCGTCAAAATGCAGCTGTATTAATATACTGCAAGTTGCAGACGGCGAAGCAGACGGTGCGCAGCTGATTAGGCGAGGATAGAGTAGCATAAATGCACGCTTTTTAGACCAGAATATTCAAAACAAGTGCAGTTTGATTCTTTATAAATGCCCTAAATGTGAATAATCAACACCCTCGGCGCTTTTAAGCAGGCCCTTTTTATCGGTCGTTTAAAGGCTTAATATCTTCCGGAATCAACCCGAAGCTATAGCCCGCTTCCCGAAGTTTTGTCAGCACGATGGGCAGCGCATAGGTCATTTTTTCCCACGCTTTGTGGCTGTCGTGAAACACCACAATGGAGCCCGGCTCAACGTTGGTCATGACGTTTTCTACGCATTGCTCTTTCGATATTTTGTGGTCAAAATCGCCGCTGATAACATCCCACATGATTACCGCAAAGCGTTTTTTGAGGGCCGCGGCCTGTGAGCGCTTGATTTTGCCATAGGGCGGACGAAACAGGCGCGAGGGAATGCGTTGAGCGGCTTCGAGCACGTTTTTTACGTACGAGAAATCGTTGTACTTCCAGCCATTGAGGTGATTGAGGCTGTGGTTTCCCACGCGGTGCCCCTCGTTGAGGATGCGCTCAAAAACATCCGGGTTGCGCTGAACATTGTCGCCAATGCAGAAGAATGTAGCCAAGGCATTGTGTTCCTTCAGAATGTCGAGCGCGTCGTTGGTAGCCGGAGCCACCGGGCCGTCGTCAAAGGTGATGAACACTTCCTTTTTTGAGGTGGGAATGTCCCAAATCAAATCCTTGTAAATCGGCTTGAGGAAATCCGGTGTCTTTTTGAAATACATGCTTTAAAAACTTCCTCGTCCTGATTTGCGCCTGGCGGCTTCGATGGCCTCCATGGTGAGGCGGTACACCTCATCCATTTCGTCGTAGCGGTCGCTGATGTTTTCTACCCAATCACCTTCTTGCTTGTAGAGTGAGTTGACCATCATATCCACCCGCTGCATTACGTACATGCTGGTCTGGATGTCGCGTTGCAGAGAGCGTGCGTGTTCCGGCGATAGGCTGGCGTAGTAGCGCATGTTATCTTCAAAAATGTCGAACAGTCGCTGCGATATGGCGTTTGCTCTCTCGTCTTCGTTGAGTTTGTACAGCGATTCTGTGAGTGGCACCATTACCTGGTTGTAAGGAACGTTGTGTTCGGGCATTACTTCCAGGCACTTAAAGAGCACTTCGCGCGCCATGTCTTCCTTGCCTTCGCGAATCAATTCTTCGGCGAGGTTGCTGAACTGCAAACGCAGGTTGGTAATCATGCGCATATTGTTCTCGTCGAGGTAGATTTCGTCTTCGCTGTCCATACCACCCCACTTGAACTTGTTCATCATGGCGTCGTACATGCGCTCGGTGTGAATCCTTCCCGTGAGGTTGGGGTTGGGGCTCTTTGGCGCGAAAATGGGCACCAATCGGAAAGCCAGACCTTCCAACTGGAAGTAACGCTGGAGGTTGAGGTAGCTATCAGGGCCGGTGGTAATAGCGTAGTACATGGGTCGTTTCCACTCATTGGTGGCAAGCATGTCCAGCATGATAAACTGATTCTTGAGAATGTAGCTTTTGTTTACACGCCACTCCAGCGCAGGTACGATCTGACCTGCCAGCGATGCATCAACCACACCCATCTCAAGAACACTGGCCGAGTCCACACCAAGCGAGAACGTTTTGGTAGGCATGTAGTGCAGGGCCTCTCCACCACCGATTTTTAAAACATTCTTGTCTTCCAGTGCAAAGTCAACCGCCTTGCGGGCATCCACGAAAATGCCTTTAGGGTTGCGCGAGTCTTCGAGATACACCACATCCCGTGTTCCCTGGCGATACTTCTCTTCAGGAATGGAGATGGGTAGAGGGTCAGACTCATATGCCTTTCGCTTCATTTGGTCAATGTACCAGTCGGTGTTTAATAGGCTCAGGTTACAAACCCGCACGTCGGTTCGGACGCCTTCTACTTCCTGGGCGTACCAAAGCGGGAAAGTGTCGTTGTCGCCATTGGTGAACAGGATAGCGTTGGGTTCACAGGTTTCCAGGTAGTTAATGGCAAAATCTCTTCCGGTATAGCGCTTGGCACGGTTGTGATCATCCCAACCATCAACAGCCATAATGATCGGCGCAGGTAGGGCAATCAAGCCGGCAATGACGGCCAGTACGCTTCCGTTTTTCACCGCTTTTCCTGCGAAATGCAGCAGCATAAGTGCGCCGAATGCTATCAGACCCATGTAGAACAGGCTGAAAGAGAAGCTGTGGTTGCCGCTTCCAACCAACTCAAAAAGGAACAGCACGGCACCGGTTCCAAAGGTTATCATGGCCGCTTTCTGGAGTTCCCGTGTGGTAATGCTTCTGGCCGCGTCAAAAAGGGCGTACACCCCAAGTCCTATCCAAATCGCAAAGGCGTAGAAAGACCCTGCATAGGCGTAATCACGCTCCCGGGGCTGCATGGGGTACTGATTCAGGTACACCACAATGGCCAGTCCGGTCAGTAAAAAGAGCATCATCACCACCAACCAGTCTGTGCGGCTGCGGCTCAGTTGGTAAAAGAGGCCAATCAGACCAAGGATGAGCGGCAGCAGGAAAAAGCGATTGTACGCTTTGTTCTCGGTCATGCTTTCCGGCAGGTAGTCGCGGTTTCCGAGTCGCTGCTCGTCAATTATTTTTACACCGCTCAGCCAGTTGCCGTCGGTGATGTTTCCGTGGCCCTGAATGTCGTTTTGGCGTCCGCCGAAGTTCCACATAAAGTATCGCCAGTACATCCAGTCCACCTGGTAGCGGAAAAAGAACCGCATGTTTTCCATGAAGGTGGGCTTATAGATCACCTGCATCTGGCCGTCGTTACCGCGTGCGCGGATGGGGGTTCCTTTCATGTCCGACCACTTTTCGTACTCCGGAACGTGGTGTGCCTGAGAGCTGTACATCCTCGGAAACACGCCCTTGAAGGCAGGGTTGTAGTTGTACTCTGAGTTGGTTCGGGGGTCGGAAATGATGTATTTCCGCTCTAAACGATGGTTTTTGTTGGGATTGTTGATCAGGTGTTGCTGGGCCTCCCACTCGTTGTTGAAGGTGGTCACGCGCTTATTTCCTTCTTTGATGACAAAAGCCTTCATCCATACAGGCTTGCCATCGCTTTTGGGGTCTGACAAATCGAGCGGGGCGTTGTAATAAGGGCCGTACAGAAGCGGACGGTCGCCATACTGCTCGCGGTTCAGGTAGGCCAGCAGCGTGAATACGTTTTCGGGGTTGTTCTCGTCCATGGGTGGGTTGGCCGACGAACGAATCACAATCATGG
>SKUL01000206.1 GCA_007129985.1 Flavobacteriales bacterium | reverse complement strand
TGGTTGCCCATGCTACTGTTCCGATATTAACGTCTAACATATTGTGTTGAGTTTGATTTGTTGTGACAAAGAGGAGAAAGCCGCAACCAACCGTTGCGTACTTTCTCCTTGATAATCCCCGTGCTTACACTACGGCAAGCAGACATACGATCACCGCGAAGAGGGCTACCCCTTCAACAAGTGCCGCTGCAATAATCATGTTTGCCCGAAGGTCTCCGATTGCTTCAGGCTGACGAGCCATGGCTTCGAGAGCCGAACCACCGATTCGACCCACACCAAGTCCCGCACCTACTGCAGCGATTCCGGCTCCGATACCGGCCCATCCTGCAGCTGCAGAGGCCTCGAGTAAGATTGCTAAAATTTCCATGATTTGTTGTGTTTATTGAGGTTTAAAAAATCCGAATTAATGGTGGGCCTCCTGCGTGGCGTCGCCAAAATAAAGCGCAGCCAGAAGGGTGAAAACATAGGCCTGAAGAAACGCCACCAGCAGCTCCAGGAAAAACATGAATACCATAAAGAGCACACCACCGACACCTACTCCGTATCCCGCAACAGCTCCCTTCTCACCGAATATGAGCGCAAGGCTCACGAAAGCAAGAATGATGATGTGGCCTGCAGTGATGTTGGCCGTGAGACGCACCATCAATACAAACGGCTTGATGATGATCTGAGCGGCTTCGATAGGTACAAGGATAAACTTGATTGGGAGTGGCACACCGGGAGGCCAGAAAATATGACCCCAGTAGTGTTTGTTCCCGCTGATGGTGGTCAGCACCAACACGAAAAACGCCAGGACAGCCGTAACGGCAAGGGTACCTGTAATGTTGAACCCGCCGATAAATGGAATCAGGCCAAGCATATTGCTCAACCAGATAAAGAAGAACGTGGTGAGCAGAAAAGGCACAAAGCGATCGGCATGGCGACCGATGGATGGACGCGCAACCTCATCGCGGATAAAGAGGATGAATGGCTCCAACGCATTTTGCAAGCCACTCGGGGCCTGACCGGGGTTGCGCTGGTATTTGCGAGCCGCTCCTCCAAAGAAGACGAGCAACAGTGCAATCACCAGAAACATCCCGAAAACACTCTTGGTAATGGAAAAGTCGAGCGGAGCGGTATTGGTCAGGTGGCCATCTTCAAGGCCTTCGATGGCCGTCGCAGCACCACGGTAATAGATCGTTTCGTGATGCATAATGAAATTACCGTGCTCGTAGAAGGTTTCTTCCACACCATTTACCACTTGCTTTTGCTTGTTGTGGTAGAAATTGGACGAGGAAAATATCTCCACGCCGTTGTCGGTGTAGAGAATAACCGGCAGATAAATGGCAAAATCACCGATGATGTGGATTTCATGCGCATCGGCAATGTGGTGCATGATCATCTCACCCGCGTTGAAAGGGCCGTCGCCGCCTCCGGCCTGAACATTTTGAAAAGGAATCAAGGCTGCGAAAACAGCAAGAAAAGACCAGGTTAGAATGTTGTACCGCACAGATTTCATGGGCTTTTGGTGAGCTCTGGAGGTGACGTTTACCACCCCCCTGAAAATTCGGTGCAAAGGTAGCTATTTGGCTGACAAAACAAACTTTGACGGGAAAAATTTGAACTATAGGTTTAGTTACTCTTATACAGCCGATTGTTAGTCTGTTTTACGGCTGTAAAGTGTGCTTACCTGAAGGGTTGTGAAGAGCACGTAGGTCACGAAAGCCGACAGTGCTACCACAATACGTTCTTCGCCAACCGTAAGAAGGTACACCAACAAAAAAATCAGCGTAGCGAAGAGTTTTACCGTAATGGCTCCCATAAAGTAGCTAACGAAGCGTTGCGGACGACTGGCTCCCTGACCGGTAAGCCATTTGTGAAGAAGTACGGTGAGAAGCCAAAACCCCCATACAAAATAGTACGAAACGGCAGGCACGCTATTTTCAACCATTAGTTGATTGAGCCCATACAAACCGGCCATGTTTACAAAAGCAACAAGCAGGGAACGCAAGAGAAAAGCAGATTTCATCGGGAAGAGTCTTTGATAACGATGTAAAGCGCCAGCCCTACAGACAGAAGTGAAAAAATAAGTGTGAAAAGCGGGAAATCTGCCCCGGCATCGAGCCAGCGCCCTAGCCATACTCCGAGCAGGATGACCACTGCCATTTGCGTGGCAATACCCGCATAGCGAAGGGCTTCGTTAGGCCGTTCTTTCTTCTTTGGCGGCTCGTTCGGTAGATTGGGCTGTTCGTTGTTCGCCGCCATGCTTTAGGTCTTTAATGATGGCTTCCTTGGCCTGTGATGCATTGGCGTTGTAGTTACAAGTGCACTCAAGCTGAGCGCCTTCCTCAACTCGAAGTTTACTGAAGACGGAATCACCAAAAATACGCGCGGTTGACTTGAGGTAGAGCAACTGCTGCACTTCAAAAACGCCTTTGAAACTTCCTTCCACTTCGGCATTCTGGCAACTTATACGCCCTTCAACCTCACCGGAGGGGCCAATAATCAGCTTGCCCTTGATTTGAATTTCGCCTTTTACGAAGCCATCAATCCGGAAATTGCCTTCCGATTGAATAACCCCCTCAATACGGGTTCCTTCTACAATGGTATTGACCTTGGCCGATGCCATGGTTTCGGGTTGTTTTGCCATGTTGGTGGTAGTGTTTCGTTTAAACATGTGCGGTCTTGAAAATCGCGTTACTATTTGCTTTTGAGGTAATTCTCTTCGTAGAACTCAATATACTGCGGTACGTCTTTTTGCTTGAACAACGTTGTGAAGTTCTTGGTAGAGATTACAAACCGGTCGTAATCCTTGGCGTTGATGTCCTTCAAAACGGTGTTGTTCTTCACAAAGGTATTGTAATAATCCATAGCCTCCGAAAAGTTCGAGAAGCTGCGCAGAATCATGATTTGATTATCGGCGTTGATAAAGCTGTTTGTTACCTTGATGTCCTTGTTTCGGAAAAACGAACTGTTGAAATCAGCAATGGCCGCCTTGAGGTCGTTTGCGTTTACACCCTTGTTGGGAAACACCATGGCGAAGAAGTGACTGGCCTTTTCGTCAAACACATAGGGCGACTCCTTTTTCTCCTCTTTGATTTCCTCCTTGGGTTTTTCCTCTTCGGGCGGAGCTTTGTCCGGATCGTGGGTAGATTCCCCCAATGCACCCAGCAGTTCTTTTGCTTTTTCGGCTTCTTCGGTTCCCGGGTATCTTCCAATAAGCTCTCTGAGGGTTTCTACATAGGTTGCCCTGTCTTTTTTCTGGGCAATTACAAGCGCTTTGAGCAGATAAAACTTCGGCAGCAGGAAATTTTCCGGGTCTTCCGTGATAACGTTGTTACACGTGTACAGGGCATCCGTGTACTGCCTCCGCCTGAATTGAGTGTAAGTGGCTTCGTAGAGCTTTTTGGCCTCGGCCAGCCGGTCGGCTTCTTCCTGCCGCCAATTGGGGTTGAGGATAAGCTTGGCGTACTTCGAATCAGGGTGGTCATCCAGAATGATGTACTTGTAGTAATCTGAGTTATCAAGCCGCCCGCTCCCAAAGAAAGTTCCACTCTGCTCTTTGGCAAGGTACAAGCGATAGAGCTGATAGGTGGCAGTGAGGGCGTACTCGCTGGTGTCGTAGTCAAGTATCAGGCGTGTAAAGGCTTCAATGGCGTTGTCCTCATCGTGCAGTTTTTCTTTGTAGTTCACGCCCATTTGGTAGGTTGACTCAATGACCGAGTAATGGGCTGCGGCATACGCG
>SKUL01000372.1 GCA_007129985.1 Flavobacteriales bacterium | reverse complement strand
GGGCGCCGAGAACGCGTGTGTGCGCCGGACGGGTAAGGTCCTCCCCCGTCGGGCCGTCTGCTCCCTTGCCACGACCTTGTGCCAGCTGATTAATTTTTTCCTGGGCCGCGTTTTTAAGCTGGTTCATCGCCTGACCGAAGGCTTTTTTCTCCTCGTTGGGGAGGGTTTTCAGCCTTTCGCTCAACTCGCGCACCACGCCCTTTTTACCGAGAAAGCGTATGCGAAACTGCTCAACAGCAGCCGGGTCGGACGATTCAAATTGTTGGATCTCCGTGAGGAGGGCTTCAAGTTCTGGGTGCATGAAAAAGGGTTATTCGATGATTTCGATGCGCATGGTGATGTTTCTATTGGGACGCGCTCGTCCGTCCACCTCCACGGCACCAATTTGGTCAATTACTTCAATTCCATACAGTACTTCACCAAACACTGTGTACTCGCCGTCAAGATGGGGAGCGCCGCCGATGGTTGTGTAGTCTAACACCGCTTCATCACTGTATTTAAAGGTCTTGCCCGACTGTTTGCTCTGGCGGGTTTCCATATTTCGAAGTATGTTTTCAGGAGTTTCGCGGCCCTGCACAATGTAGAATTGGCTTCCTGACGATTCTTTAGCCGGGTTTACCTGATCGGACTGTCTTGCAGCAGCCAACGCACCCTTTTTGTGGTAGCGACCGGGCACAATTTCGGCGGGAATACGGTAGTCCATACCTCCGGTTCCCAGTGCTGCGCCATCGGGAGCGTTTTTTGAATCGGGGTCACCCCCCTGAATCATAAATCCACTGATGACGCGATGAAAAAGTAAATCATCATAGAAACCCTCCGAAGCGAGTTTCAGAAAATTATCGCGGTGTTGCGGGGTGTCGTTGTACAACTTTACAATCATATCACCGTAATCAGTACGGATGATGACACGTTTTTCCTCTTCGGTGTTATCCTGAGCCTGAACGCAGGTTGCAGCGAGGAGAAGGAAGGCAACGAAACCTGGAAGAAGTAAGCGAAGTGATGACATCATTTCAATTTTTGCTAAATTTGTCTGCTTCTGTTGGGCGATATAGGCCCAAATGCGGAGCGAAATTAAGAAATATCGCATAGTATGAAAAAGCTGATTCGGATAACCGGTTTGCTGTTGGTAGCGGGGTTAATGGCTGTGGGAACAGAGTCTTGTTACAAGAAAAAAGACACCATAGCGGAAGTGTTTGTGCGCAATGAGGCGGGAGCTCCTATACCCGGAGCCAGGGTTCGGATGTTTGGAGAAAGCTCTTTGCAGGATCAGCAAGCAGGCGAAATTATTTTGGACGATACCCGCTTTACTGATGGAGAGGGGCGCGCAGTATTCGACTATTCGGGCTATTTCAAGGCCGGGCAAGCTGGTTTTGCCGTGCTTTCGGTAGAAATTTCCAAGGCATTGCCTCCACCTGATGAGGATCTTTTTCTCAAGACCATCATGAAAATTGAACCGGAAATCACCAACGTAGAAGTCTACGTGCTGGAGTAGTCAAAATACTCCACGATAGCCCGTTTCATAAGTAACTCCTGCTCTTTCGCATCCAGATTGGGCAGGTTTTCTTTTTTGCGATAGTGCGGCCAGCCGTCGTCGTCCATTCCGGTAAATTCATAATGCCCGTAAGGTTCGAGCAAACGGCATACAGCAATATGCAGTACGTGTAGTTTTTCGTCTTTGGTGAACTTGCGAAACCCTTGCCCCAGCTCCTGCACACCAATCAGAAAAAGAATGGCGTCGAGGTCAAGGTCAGGCCCGAAATTTTCGGCAAGTTGAGAGGTAACTTCCCTCCACTTTTGTTCAAAGGCATAATCCATGGTGCAAAGTTACAACCTGCCGCTGAAGGCAATTCACCTTGCAGGTTGAAAAACTTTTGAATGCACATCTCGCACGGGCAGCCCGACCACCCTACATTTGGGCATGAGTTATATTGACCTCCTGATTCTTGTGCCTCTGCTCTGGGGGGCAGTGCGGGGCTTTATGAAAGGTTTCATTGTGTCTGTGGGTTCTTTGGTGGCACTCGCGCTGGGTATTTACGGCGCCATTGTGTTCTCGGACCAATTGGGATTGTACCTGCAACGGGAGCACGGCATGGAGGGCCCTTTTATGCCGGTGGTCGCTTTTAGTCTGGTGTTTCTGGCCATCGTGGTGGGCGTGTATTTTTTATCACGACTCATTCAAAAAACCATAGAGATGGCCGCGTTGGGATTGGTAAATAAACTGGCCGGCGGCCTATTCGGAATAATGAAGGCGGTGCTGATTTGCAGCGTGGTGATTTTGTTGCTCGAAAAGGTTCACTTTTACGTGCCCTTTCTACCCGAAGAGCAAATCCAAAACTCGATGGTTTATCAGCCCATAGCCGACGTGATGCAGGTGTATTTTCCGCGCGTGGCCGAAAGTGAGGCATTCAAAACGCTTATCAAGGCTGAATTTCTGGAGGAGGCTTTGCCTTGATTCAAAAGAGTACCCGAACAAGACTTTTGTCTTGACCATGCGATGGGTAGGAATGAATAGACGAGTGTTCCCAGCGTGCGGCTTCACTTGCAAAACCGTGTTTCACAGGGTTGTTGTGGATATAGTCAATTACGAGTGAAAGATGATTTTCACCGTCAATGGCCTTTCGGTTTACCCCTTGATAAAACAGTCGCCCTCTCCTTTGATACATTTTGTTGAATGCGCTTGAATACGCGTTAAAAAACCGCCCGAAGGTTTTGGAAATCCACAAACTCAATCCTTCGTCGGAATCAGGAGCTTCAGCTTTTTTTGTCATTGCGCGAAAATGCTCTTGCAAAACTTCCTCGGGTTTAATCGTTACAGCCAAGTGAAAATGATTGGGCATCAAACACCATGCGTGTGTTTCAACAACAGGCGACATGATATCACGATAGCGTTGAAGGAAGTAGCGGTAATTATCCGTTTCGCGAAATAGATTCTCACCTGCGTTTCCGCGATTGTAGACGTGGTAAGCGACCCCGGGTAAAAACGGTATCTTCTTCTGGCCCATGGTGCTAAACTAAACAAAAAGTAAAAAAAAGTCCGCCGGATTTTTGAAATTCCGGCGGACTTTGTGACTTTTTGTTGCCCGACCAGGGCTCGAACCTGGACTCTTCTGAACCAAAATCAGACGTGTTGCCAGTTACACCATCGGGCAGTAAAGCACCAGGCTTTGATTTTGACGCGGCAAAGTTAACACTTTTTGTTTTGCTCCAAACAGCCCGAAACCACTTCGCAGAAAAATCGCTCTGATTTTAATTTCTATTTTCGCAGTCGTTAATAAAAGCGCCCCATGAATTACAAGCTACTCAACAACGTAACCGGGTGGGTGGTGTTCGCCATCGCCACCTTTGTGTACGTTAGCACCATTGAACCCACCGCCAGTTTCTGGGATTGTGGTGAGTTCATCGCCACTGCATACAAACTACAGGTAGGGCACCCTCCCGGGGCACCGCTTTTCATGATGCTTGGCCGTGTCTTTACGCTCTTTACCGGCCCTGAAATGGCAGCGGCGGCCGTCAATATTATGTCGGCACTATCGAGTTCTTTCACCATTCTCTTTTTGTTTTGGACCATCACTGCCTTTGGCCGCAAGCTCGGCAACCTAAACGGTGAGCTCGACGGAGGCAAAATCATCGCCATCCTCGGAAGCGGTGTGGTAGGTGCATTGGCCTACACCTTCTCTGATTCTTTCTGGTTTTCTGCGGTAGAAGGCGAAGTGTACGCCATGTCATCACTCTT
>SKUL01000343.1 GCA_007129985.1 Flavobacteriales bacterium | reverse complement strand
CATCGGTTGGAGGAAAGGTCGGAGTGGATTTGCAGGGGCTGAAGAACATGGTAGGCCTTTTTCGCAATCCCAAGGGCGTGTATGTCTATCCACAATTTCTCAAAACGCTGCCCAAATCCGAAGTGATGGCGGGTTTTGCGGAAATGCTCAAACACGGTTTGATACAGGATGCAAGGCATTTTGATGAATTGCTCAAATTCAGTTTTTCGCAAATTGAAGCCCTGGAGCCCCACATCATTAAGAGTATCCAAATCAAGAACCGCGTTGTACTGGATGACCCGCTAGAGAAAGGCGTGCGAAAGCTGCTCAACTTTGGTCATACCATCGGTCACGCCCTTGAAACCTATAGCATGGAAACAATGAAGCGCGGCTTATTACACGGCGAAGCGGTGGCCATCGGAATGCTCTGCGAGGCATATCTGAGTCAGGAAAGGCTCGAACTTGATGCGGTGGTACTGGAAAAACTCTCGGCCTTTGTGCTCACGCATTATCCGCCGTTCTCCATGGATGCGCTGGCCCATCACCGACTGATTGAAATTATGCGAAACGACAAAAAGAACGTGGGCGACGAGTTGAATTTCTCGCTCCTTCGCGATGCCGGAGATGCCGTGCACGACCAACAGGTGAGCGCTGATGAGGTTGTGCGGGCCCTCGATTATTACCAAAGCCGAATCCAAACACAGGTACATGCTTCCTGATATCTCAGGTTGTAAAAATATTTTGGGAGAGGTGCAATTACCTCCTTCCAAAAGCATTCTCAACCGTATCCTTATCATGGCCGACCTTGCCGGGCAGAACCTACCGCCCCAATCAAAGGCAGATTCGGGCGATTCGGTTATTATGCGAAACCTGCTTCAAAAAAAACCGGAGCAATACTACGCCGGAATGGCAGGTGCCGTGGCACGTTTTCTCACAGCGCGTCTGGCCATCTTGCCGGGAGAACATGTCCTCACCGCAAGCGACAGAATGCTGCTTCGCCCCATGGCTCCGCTCATAGATGTGCTGCAATCACTGGGCGCCAATATCACCTGTCTGGGTAATGAGGGTTTTCTTCCGTTGCGCATCAACGGTGGAAAGTTGAAAGGCGGAAAAGCGAGTATCTCCGGTGAAATCAGTTCACAGTTTGTATCGGCCTTGCTCATGGTAGCGCCCTATTTCAAGAAGGGTTTGGAACTGAATGTAAAACAGCCATTTAATTCAAGGCCCTATGCTCTGATGACCGCCGCGTTGATGCGCGAGGCAGGCGCAGAAGTAGAAATCAAGAACAACCGTTTTATCGTAGCACCCAAGCCATATACCTCCGTTCCCGGCCGGGTTGAGTCTGATTGGAGCTCAGCAGCGTTTTTTTACCAGTTGCTGGCCGTTGCGCGCAAAGGGTATCTTTTTATGCCCGGACTGAACAAGAACAGCCTTCAAGGCGATGCCTACGCTGCAACATTTTACGCGAATTTGGGAGTGGAGAGTAAGTTCACCCCCAAAGGAGTGCATATTCAATTCAATCCAAAACACCCGCTTCCCGAAAAAATAGACCTCGATTGCAGCGCTTTCCCGGATTTGGTGCAAAGTTTTGCCTGCGCCTGTGCAGCTTTGAAAATTCCTGCGCGCTTTACCGGAATTTCAACCTTACGCGACAAGGAAACCGACCGGTTGGGGGCCTTGTACGTGGAGCTGATGAAACTCGGAGTCTTGATGAGTTGGGACGAAGACAGATTGGAGTTGCTCTCATTCCGTCCGGCAAATCCGGTGACAATCCGCACCTACGGCGACCACCGAATGGCGATGGCATTTGCTCCTCTGCACGTGCTTTTTAACAGGTTGAAAATCGAAAACCCGGAGGTGGTTACCAAGTCTTTTCCGGGTTTTTGGAATGAACTCAAAGCCGTTTGCCATATAGATTGAACCACGGGGTGGAGAGCGTTTCACCGATGGATTGTTATTTTTGGATCGCACGAATTTTAAAACAGCAGTCATGCAGAGATTTCTTTTTCTTTTTATGCTCCTGCCATCATGGGTGTTGGCGCAGCAATCGCCGGTAGCGGCAGGAGGAGAGGCCGTAGGTAGCGGAGGTAGCGTTTCCTTCTCGGTGGGTCAGGTGGTGTACAAGCACTACCAGGGAGGAGATGCCTCTGTGAGTGAAGGTGTGCAGCAGGTGTATGACATTTCGCCCATTACATCACTCAAAGAGGACGACAATCTCTTTCAGCTTGTGGCTTATCCCAATCCAACTGCCGATGTGTTGTGGCTCGAAGTGCTTGACGATGCTGAATTTCGCGACGCACATTACCACTTGGTGAGCGTTTCAGGGCAGCACCTTGGTTCAGGCATAATTACCACCACACGAACCGAAATCAATATGGCCGATGTGGCGCCGGGATCATACGTGCTTCGCATAAGCGGAGCCAACAACCAATCATTTAAAATCATCAAAAACCGATAAGAATGAAACGAATGCTATGGGCTGCGGCCTTTTTGTTTGTAGGGATGGAAGTTGTAGCGCAAGCGCCCCAGCGGATGAACTATCAGGCGGTGATTCGCGATCAGTCAGATATGCTGCTCACCAATACCCAGGTAGGCATACAAATCAGCATCATTGAGGAATCAACCTTTTTTCCGGTGTTTCTCGAGCAACATACCGCCAATACAAACCAAAATGGATTGGTGACTCTTGAAATCGGTGGGGGTACTGTTCTCAGTGGAAGTTTAGAGTCCATTGATTGGGGCAATGGGGTGTATTCTATTTTGGTGGAAACCGACCCCAACGGTGGGAATGATTACACCGTGTCCGGAGAGAGCAACCTGCTCAGCGTACCCTACGCTTTTTACGCGGCCAATGCCGGTGAAGGTGGAGGCGAAACCACCCTCAACGAAGCCTACAACGGCGGTGGAGCAGGTGAGGGCCGAATCATCACTGCCGACGCAGGCGCGGTAGAAATTGAAAATGCCGGAAGCAATACCACTGCCTTGAAAGTGAGCAGTAACGTTGCCAATTCATTCGGTTTGGATGCATCGCAACAAAACTCGGGCGTGGCCATCCGCGCCGAGAGCACCAACCCCGCCAATACATTTGCCGCGGTTCAGGTAGAGACCAACAGCACCTTGGCCGATAACGCAGCGCTGACTGCCCAAAATTCAGGCGCCGGTTTCGCTCTTGCCGGCCAAATTCCTGCCACCGCAACCGGAAGTTCGGCCGTTTTGGGCTCAAACCTGAGAACCGATGGAGGCTCAGGATTAAGAGGGGTGGGTTTTAACGGAACTGTCGGTATCGCTACCAATGCACAAGGCTTCGGTGTTTTTGGCGCCAATGAGAACCCAACTGGTGATGGAATCCTGAGTATAGGAACCTACGGTATCGGCTTCAACGGTATTTTTGGTCAAACCACCGACGTGGTCAATGGTTGGGCCGGGTACTTTACCGCAGATTTGGGTGTTGAAGGAACCGGTTTTGCTTTGGGTGGTTGGGTGAATGCTTCGGATGCCCGCCTCAAAAGTGACGTGCGCCAGATTGAGACCGCGCTCGATAAAATCAGCGGGCTGCGTGGTACACATTACACCATTACCACACCGGTGCGATCGCTCGACGGAGAGCTTGAACATCGCACACGACAGCAATACGGAGTTATCGCACAGGAATTGGAGTGCGTCTTTCCGGAGATGGTGAGTGAGCGTGCTCTTTTTAGCAACGCAGGAGATGACAGCCAGTACAAAACAGTTGATTACATACAGCTTATACCTGTATTGCTCGAGGCGCTGAAAGAACTG
>SKUL01000330.1 GCA_007129985.1 Flavobacteriales bacterium | reverse complement strand
GATTTCAGAATGGTAACCGGAAGCTGCCACTACACCAACGAGGAAGATTTTGACCGTCCCGGGCGACCATACGGCTCAGGCGTGGACGTGTTCAGCGCCATGGTGGCCCAAAATCCGGATATGATGCTCTGGCTGGGCGACAATGTGTACCTGCGCGAACCCGACTGGAATACCTGGGGAGGTTTTGTACACCGCTACACGCATACGCGCTCACAACCCGAGTTGCAGCGTTTTCTGGCGACGTGTAACCACTACGCCATTTGGGACGACCATGATTTCGGGCCGAACGACGCCAACGGAAGTTTTATTCACAAAGAACACGCGCTCAACGCTTTTAAACTTTTCTGGGGAAATCCCTCCTACGGATTGCCGGGCCTCCCCTCCACCATCGGGCAGTTTCGCTTTCACGATGTGGAGTTTTTTCTGCTCGACAACCGCTACTACCGCACCGATTACAAGCTCGAAACCATCGTGCACCAGATTCTCGGCAAAGAGCAAATTGACTGGCTGATTCAGGCATTGAAATACAGCAGGGCCAGTTTTAAGGTAATCGCTGTGGGCGGACAATTTCTGAACAGCGCGGCCGTGTACGAAAACCACGCAAACTACCCCAAAGAACGTCAGGAGATTCTCGACAGACTGGCACGCGAGGAGCTTCACAACGTGGTTTTTCTCACCGGCGACAGGCACCACAGTGAGCTGAGCAAGCTCGACCACAAAGGAGTGGTGATTCACGATTTTACGGTGTCACCCCTCACGGCAGGCTTTTACGAGCATGAAGAAGAAAACCTTCACCGCGTGGCCGATACCAAGTTCATCGGCAGAAATTTTGCGACCATTGACATCAGCGGAAAACGCAACAACCGCGTGATGAAGCTCAGCCTGTACAAGGATGACGGCGAGCTGCTGTGGGAGCATGAAATTCCTCAGGTGGTGAAGAAGAAGAAATAATAAGGGATAGGTTTGACAATTCGGGATGCTCAAATATGGGCTTCGGGCAATCTAAAATTGTAACTGCCCGGCTTTGCGGTTCAGCATTTCAATGTACTTACTTTTCATTTGTTCCGGTAGGAAACTTATGGCAACACACTCCTCCCACTGCGGTAAAGCCCCTTTGAAGCGGAGCAATAGGTTTTCGAATGCGCGCTCTTCAATGCCGAAGCGATGGGCAAAGGTTTCAAAATCATGTCGGCTAAGCCTGTTTTTCTTACCGTTGAGCGTCAGTGCCATTTCTTCATCATCGCCCTCAACCACCAGTTCAGAGGACACCAAATCATAAGCCGGACTGAGGCCGTATCCCTTTTCAGGGTGTTTAATCAACGAAAAGTTTTTCAGGTGCATGTCATTGTTGCCGGTGAGAAATGAAAAAATCAGCACTTCCAAAAAATTAATCAAATCCAAACCTGGATTGGCGGCATGGCGGACGATGGCTTTTCCGATTTGCTCGTAGGAGCCGCGGTACTTGAACTCAGTTAGGCGCTCTGTAATTTGACACATATCCTCCATGTGGATTTTCTGCCCCTTTTGTCTGTCAATCCTTTTGGTGAGATATGACAGTTCGCCGGACTGCAAGCGAATCAACGTGTGCGGAACAGTCACAATTCCAGCAATTTCAGCAAGGTGCATGGTCAGATCTTCGAGCTCGGGGAGATTGGGATAAAACTCCGATGGCGGCTTGAGAATATATCTACCCAAAACTCCGGTAATGGTCAGTTTTCTGTACCCAACCTGTTTCGACTTGTATTCGCCTCCAAGCGAAAGTTTTGCCTGAACACCCGTAACAGACCATTGATTTTGAATAACCTCTCTTGCCAACTCCAACATCTGACTAATAGAATAATCAAGCACCGGAGGTTCAGATTGGCCAAAGAGCTTTTTGGAACACGACGGATGGAAATCGCGATATTCCTCAAGCAAAGGCTGATAACAATACAGGCAGCGCATGTTAATCAAGTGGAGTTGAAATTTCTGAATACGGTTCTATGCTAACAGCGCCAATACAATCGCGACATGTTCTGAGGAGCAATTCCATCCGGTCGCGCGGATTGAGTTTCCAGTTCTTTTGGGCAACGTCCAGCAACCATCCTTCTGGAATAAGACCGTCGAAAAATGGAAAAAGTACAGAACTATGAAAAGGCTCATTCTGCAGGGGTAAGGTCAAACTCACGGCTTCTGCTTCTTTCATGCTGAGGTACTCTTCGCGATAGAAAAAGTGAAAGCCTTCCTCATCTTCGGTCAGCACTCCAGCCCAGTGCTCATACATATAAACCTTGGCTTTTCTCATGGCATTATCTTATCACGATTCATCGGAACCGGTCCCAATTCATGACCAAAAAGCATAAGCACCTGGTTCACTTTATCCATTTGTAAGGAAGGTTTGTCGCGTTCCAACTCACGCACAAATCTTAAGCCTACTCCGGCTTTATCGGCCAGTTGCCGTTGGGTGAGACCCAACGATTTTCGCCTTGCCTTCACAAAGACGCTCAATGACATCCACAATGGTTGACTCTCGCTGTCCATAGCCATAATAAAACCCGTTCGGGTACAAATATAGGCTATTTCTTCAAAAATATACCCAAACGGGTATTATTTCTTTAATCGAGAAAGGAATTATACCCGTACGGGTGTTTTTAACTCGCAGTAAAACCTACATCTGAAAGCTAACCCACCGCTTCCTCACCAAACAACCGCGTTGAAATGGCTCGCACAGCCGCATTCCCCAACGGAAAATACAAGCCGAAAAACAGCGTCATGCCCAGCGAGAAATTGCGGATTCCGAAAAACTTCACGGTAACTCAATCACCTCCTCACCTGTGCCATCAAAGTTCATGAGGACGATTTCGGATTTATATACCACAACATTGTGCCACCCGTTGGAAAATATTTCTTCAGGCGTAACCCTTTCAGCTACAATCTTAGAGCAATTATTGTTGATTGAAAAGTAACTGTAGTACCGGGTGCCACACCCTTCTCTTACTTTCGTTTTTTCTCCTGTTAACACATTGATGCGCGAAATATCAGCCCCACCTTGAGAAAACATCACTTCATCGCTCATGGGTACCCAATGAAGGTCTCTCATGCTTGGTTGAGGCGAGGCTGTATCAAAATTCAAAAGTTGCCACGAAACATTCTCCACTTCGCTCCAAGCTATCTGATGAGGATCAAAATTATTCGGTCGGTGAGTAACAATTCTGTTGTCTGCCGACCAATCTCCAAAATGGAATACTTCTCCCGGAATCACATCAATAATTTCACCAGACAAATCATACACTTCAATATTGCCGGTGAATTCAACAACATTATTGGAAATCCACGCCTGTCCATCGGGCCTCCACACCGGCCTTTGAAACACACTCGAAGTAGTAATTTGCAACAAACTATCTCCATTGCTTTTTATGCGATAGACATTGTCTCCGTTACCCCGAAACAATATCCAATCATTTTCATGCCATCGAGGCTGATGTAGGTAGGTCTGTCCGCTAAGAATACAATTACTTTCGCCTGTTGCCAGATTGTAAATGCACATATCCGAGAAAAGGGAGCCCGGCAACCTGTCGATATACAAAAACTCATTGTTGTTGTTGGGGTTAAAGCAAGGCATCATTTTGCGGTAATCAGACCAGCTAATTAACCAGTTCAATGAAGTGTCCGGGGCAACAATGGGTAAACATTCTGAGTCGTCCTCCATACCATTTGAAGGTAAAGGCAAATCGGGCGTTTCTTTTTTGCAACCAAAGAAAATTAACATAAACGCACCAACCAGAAAGATAT
>SKUL01000169.1 GCA_007129985.1 Flavobacteriales bacterium | reverse complement strand
GTCCGAATTCCGAATAAAAAGCTTCAGACTTCTTCGAAGTCTTGCTTTTTTCATTCACCCGGACTGGCAAACAAGTTTGCGTCCGGGGTGAATGAAAAAAGCTGCTGCACCAACATGCAGCAGCTTTTCATTCTTAGTGACTCCGCAGGGATTCGAACCCCGAACCTCCGCATCCGTAGTGCGGTGCTCTATCCAGTTAAGCTACGGAGCCTCCTTGGTCACGACTTCCGTTGAAATCGGGCTGCAAAGATAAAAGAAATTCATATCCACCCGCATCAGAAAAAAATAAGTGTTTTGTGAGGTAAATTGTACCGAAATCAATTGCACGGCGTAACTTACCACCTTCAAAATGGGTATCAAATTAAGGGTGTTTATTTTTACAGCTTTGGAAGTTTTGTGTGCGGTCACTTTGCTGTGCGCCCAACCCGAAACAACGACTATTTCTGAACCGGAAAAAACCTTGCTTTCACAGCTTGATGAAGCCCGCAGCATTGCCCAAAATCATCCCGACAGCGCCCTCAATCTTGCCCTGGAAACTCATTTTGCTGCACAAGAACATCAGAGCGACACCCTGCTGAAGCGCAGCTTTTTTACTGTTGGATTGATTCATGATATCGGAGGTAGTTCTGACTCTGCCCTTTGGTGGTACGACCGCGGAATCGAGTATGCAGAGCTGCAGTCCGACAAGGGCCTGAAGTATGACCTGATTTTCAGCAAAGGTCTTGTGCATTACTACAACCAAAATTTTGCCTCCGCCATTCAATGCTACGATGAAGCCATTGCATTTTGGGAGTCTGTAAACAACCTCGACCGGCAGAGCAAAGCCCTGAACAATCTTGCTATTGTTTTTCGCATGCGCGGAAGACACGACAAGGCCGTAGAAACGTATTTGCGGTCTATTCTAATTAAAACGCAGCTTCAGGATACGGCTGGCCTCACCACTTCTCACCTCAATGTTGGAAATGCATATTACATGATGGATGACTACGATGCCAGTCTGGAGCATTATCATCTTGCGCTGAAATTGGCAGAGGAGGCAAACGATACCTTGTCAGCGACTTCTGTTTATTCCGGTCTCGGTCGCACGCTGGTTGCACTTGAAAATTTTGAAGACGCAGAAGCTTACCTCAATCTGGCCCTCGCCAGAATGGGAAACAAGCTAACCCTGGAGCTGATTGGCGTACAGTTGAATCTCGCAATGATTAACCGCTATCAAAACCAACCCGAGCAAGCGATTCAACGATTGATACCTTATTACGATGCTGTGAAAAAGTGGGATCGTGCCAATTCCCTCATCAGTTTTGAGAAAGAGCTGGCAGCCAACTATGCGATGCTGGGCGATTACCCCAGAGCTTACGAGCATCACAAAGCCTATTTTGAGCTGTTTAGAGAATCTTCTGAAGAAAAGAAAGTCCGCCTTGCTGAAGAAATGCAAACCCGTTTCGAAACCCGCGAAAAAGAGAACACCATATTGATGCAGGAACTTGAACTGGAAAAAAACCAACGCGAAAAACAGGCTCTGTTCGTAGGAGGTGCTTTTGCTATTCTTACGGTGTTGATTATGGTTGTTTTCGCAGTTTCAAAGGTGAGGAGTAACCGAAAGTTATCTTTGGAAAAAGCCAAAACAGAAAGTCTGCTTCGCGACCGTGAGACACTGCTCCGCGAAATTCACCATCGTGTAAAAAACAACCTTCAGGTGGTAAGTAGTCTTTTGAGTATTCAAGGGCGCGAGATTACAGATGATAAAGCTCAGCGAGCTGTGAACGAAACCCGCAACAGGGTACAGTCCATGGCGCTCATTCATCAATTTCTCTACGGTGACCAAAATCTGAGTACCATAGATATGCCTCAGTATATAGAGCAACTCAGCAACAGGTTATTTTCAACCTACCGTGTTGACCATGAATTGGTTCAGCTACATGTTGATGTTGACCCCTTGCTGCTGGATGTCGACACGGCGATTCCTGTTGGTTTGATATTGAATGAGCTGATAACCAATTCTCTTAAGTATGCCTTTCCGGAGGGGAGAGAAGGAAATCTGTGGGTGAGCTTGAAAGAAAGCGCAGATGTGCTTACCTTGCGTGTAAAGGATGATGGCGTTGGGGTTGCGGATATCACACCCAAATCAACATCGTTCGGAATGAAGCTTCTCAATGCTTTCAAACAAAAACTGGAAGCAGATTTTGAGATTAAAAGTGAAGAAGGTCTGCAGATTGATTATCACATTCGCAAATACAACAAAGGGTGAGTAGAAAGTACGATATCTTGATTGTGGAGGATGAACCGCTTATTGCCGAGGATATTCAGGGATATCTGGAAGAGAGTGGTTTTACGGTTTCGGGAATAGCGAACAGCGGAAGTGCGGCGCTCCAACTTCTGGAAAATCACCGCCCGGACGCACTTTTGCTCGATATCAACCTGGGTAGCCCCCCCGATGGTATAGAATTGGCAACTATTGTTCGTGAAAAGTACAAGCTTCCCTTTGTGTTTCTCACCAGTCATTCAGACAAAGGAACCCTAGAGCGAGCCAAGAAAACATTTCCTGCGGGTTATCTCCTCAAACCTTTTGATGGATATGACCTGATGACTTCACTGGAAGTGGCCCTCTACAACCACTTCAATATGAATGGTGTTCAGTCGGCACCACTGTCGTTGCACCAAATCAACGAAAAATTGCCCACCGCCCTCAGCGAGCGTGAGTTTGAGCTGATGCAATTGCTGCAAACTGGCAAAACCAACCGCGAAATCGGGGAGGCGCTCTTCATCTCGGTGAATACTGTTAAAACCCACCTTCAGAATTTATTCGATAAACTCGATGTCCACAATCGTACTCAAGCAATGTTCAGAATCAGGGAGTTGTTGGAAACGCGCTAGAAGCGGGTAGGTGTCCTGTAAAATCATCCGAATGGGTGAGAAGTGACCGCAGGAGAGCCATCAACTTTGCATCGTTACCAACAAAGTTGTATGCAGCTCTCCCGAAAAGCCATATTCAAAAAATCATACTCTCTTGTTTTAAGCGACTTATCAGAAGCGCTGTTGCTTCTCACGGGTGTACTATTTATGTCCTTCGAAGACGAGCAGTACCTGGCCGCAACCGGACTGATTGATGCCGCATTACTTTGTTGTCTTGCCTATGGTTTTGCACTTACCGATGGCTTTCAGCGTTTTTATGCGCGATACTTTGCTCGCAACAAATCAGGAAGCACCTCTTCGCAAATTTTGCTGAAATCGGTGCTTCTTTTTGCAGGTGTTGGTCTGTTTCTGGCCGGGGTTTCCTTTGCGGGGGCAACTATTCTTTCATCCTTGTTTCTGAACGCGCCGGTTCAGTTGTTTTTTGAAGCTTCGCCTTGGTTTGCAGTACTTGTATTGGTGTACTATCTCGCTTTGCCTTTTCATTCATTTCTTATCGGAAAGGGGCACACCCGCCTGGTGGGATGGCTTGCGCTTGTTTCTATTGTCATCAATGCGCTGTTGTTGTGGTTTATTTTGCATGTGTGGCATTGGACGATGCTCCCAACCAATGCACTACTTTACGCCGCCCTCGTTGCGGAATCCGTTTGGTTGATTCTTTTGGTTGGGATTTGTCAATACAAAGGCTATTTGTCTTCTAACATGGAAGCCTCACCCAAGTACAATCGCTTGCTGAAGGTCATTCACAAAACAGCCGTTTATCCCGGGCTTTCCACGCTGTCTTTTCATCTTGGTACTACCTTGTTGTTTGTGTATCTGTCGTGGTGTTGTGCCGAGCAACACGTGGCAACCCTCACGCTTAT
>SKUL01000128.1 GCA_007129985.1 Flavobacteriales bacterium | reverse complement strand
GGGTCAAAAATAGCGGAATGACCTCAGGCGCAGAGAAATTCCAATCTTATTTTTCTTTCTTGATGTACTGCTCAATAGCCATGGTCATAGATGGCGTACCGGGAGCGGGGGCGTGAACATCCAAGCGCAGACCGGCATCCTTCACTGCCTGAGAGGTGGTGGGGCCAAAGGCGGCAATGCGGGTTCCGTTTTGGCGGAAATCGGGAAAATTCTCGAGCAGCGATTTAATTCCGCTTGGACTGAAAAACACAAGCATGTCGTAGTTCACATCCTTCAGGTCGCTGAGGTCACTTGCTACGGTTTTGTAAAAAATGCCCTTGCTGTAACGGATGTTGGCCGCATTGAGCATGGTAATCATGTCCTGCTTGTGGATATCGGAAACCGGCAGCAAAAACTTTTCGTTTTTGTGCTTTTTGATGATGTCCATCAAATCGGAAAAAGTCTGACTTCCGAAGAAAATCTTACGCTTGCGGTAGGTCACATACTTTTGAAGATAGTACGCCGATGCCTCCGAAATACAGAAGTATTTCATTGAATCGGGGACCGTTACACGCATTTCAGTACACATGCGGAAAAAGTGGTCAACCGCGTTTCGGCTGGTTAAAATAACCGCCGTGTGCTCCAGAATGCTAATTTTCTGCTTGCGAAAATCCTTGGCCGCAACTGCCTCAACCTTGATAAAGGGCCTGAAATCGATTTTCAGCTTGTACTTGCTGGCGAGATCGAAGTACGGCGACTTTTCGGTGCTAGGCTCTGGCTGTGATACGAGTATCGTTTTGACTTTCAACTTCCCTGCCTTTTTTGCGTGTTTCTGACTATGCCTCGAAACTTCCTGAAAGCACCCATTTGGCCAATACCAGCAGGGGTAAAATTTCGAGTGCGCAAAGGTACAAAATAATGTACACGCCCGGCACCCTTTGGTTGAAAGCCAGCAATATTCCCTGCCCCATCCGGATTAGCCAGCCGAGGGCAAATATCCCAAGAGCCACGAACAGCACTGCCTGAAGCATGCCGGATGAACTCACCAGAGCCAACATTAGCAGCGGAATCCAAACAATTCCCAGAAGGGCATTTACCACAAAGGTATAGTTGAGATATTCCCAAAGAACCGATTGAATCAGAAACAAAACCTGAATGGTTTTCACCACGATAATCTTCCCGACATAAACCAGTGTAATCACACCAAATAATACTGGAAACAAAGCGGGGCCAAGCGCTTCAGCTACAACCCAGCCAAAGTGATGTGCAGCCAGATAGAGTAGCAAGGCAGATGTACCCGAAAAAGACAAAAACAATATGACCGCAGTGTGATGCGTGAGCACCATTTCCTCTCGCATGAGCTGCAACAGGATGCGCACACGTAGTAGGGCCTGAAGCAATCGCTGCAGCCGTTTTGGGTAGGCGAAGCGAATAAAAGCGAGGCCAACCAATACGAGTAGCAGAACGGCCAACATCCAGTCCTCCTGCAAAAATGGTTGTATTCTCTCCATAGCCTCCATTGTCGGGGCTAAAGTCGGTAATTCTGAGCTAAACAAAGACATGCCCACAATTGTAATTTGACCACGTCGCACAGCATAATTGGCTACCTTTGCGCCGCAATAAAAAACCGTTATGAGAACTGACCAATTTCAGTCGCACGACTACTATCTGATGGATGAATTGCTCACCGAGGAGCACAAACTGGTGCGCGATACTGCCCGCGCATGGGTGAAGCGCGAAGTTTCGCCGATTATTGAAGACTACTACGAACAAGGAAAATTTCCAAAGCAACTGATTCCCGGTTTGGGCGAAATCGGCGCTTTTGGCCCCTACATCCCCGAAGAATACGGCGGTGCAGGCATGGACCAGATTGCCTACGGAATTATCATGCAAGAACTGGAGCGCTGCGATAGCGGCCTGCGCTCTACCGCATCGGTGCAAAGCTCACTGGTGATGTACCCTATTTACAAGTTCGGCTCTGAAGAGCAGCGCAAAAAATACCTGCCCAAACTTGCCTCCGGCGAGATGATTGGTTGCTTCGGCCTCACCGAACCCGACCACGGCTCCAACCCGGGCGGCATGCTCTCCAACTTCAAAGACATGGGCGACCACTACCTGCTCAACGGAAGCAAGATGTGGATTTCCAACTCACCCTTCGCCGATATCGCGGTGGTTTGGGCCAAAAATGAAGAGGGCCGCATTCATGGTTTGATTGTAGAACGAGGCATGGAAGGTTTCACCACGCCTGAAATTAAAGGAAAGTGGAGCTTGCGCGCTTCGGATACCGGCGAGCTGGTGTTCGACAATGTGAAAGTACCGAAAGAAAACCTGCTTCCGGGAAAATCAGGGCTGGGTGCACCGCTGATGTGCCTCGACAGTGCCCGCTACGGCATTGCATGGGGAGCCATTGGTGCTGCCCTTGATTGCTACGACTCTGCCCTCCGCTACTCCAAGGAGCGCCAGCAGTTCGGAAAACCCATCGCTGCGTTTCAGCTTCAGCAGAAAAAGCTGGCCGAAATGATTACCGAAATCACCAAAGCGCAACTGCTCACATTCCGTCTCGGTCAGCTCCGCGAAGAGGGCCGTGCTACTACCGCACAAATCTCCATGGCTAAGCGAAACAATGTGAACATGGCGATTGAAATTGCCCGCGAAGCACGGCAGATTCACGGCGGTATGGGAATCACCAACGAATATCCCATTATGCGCCACATGATGAACCTGGAAAGCGTTATCACCTACGAGGGTACGCACGATATTCACTTGTTGATAACAGGGCACGATATTACCGGAGAGGCCGCTTTTAAGTAGTGGCTGTCCTTAAAGCCAATCCAATTTGCTAAAGCACGGTTGCCTCAATCAGAGTCCCTTTCAGGTGACTCTGATTGCCTGAGAGTGCAACGCTGAGAATGGGCTTTATGAACAGACACAATATGCTGCCTAGTCGAGACCGAGAATGGTATCAGCCAGCGCCTCCTCCGTGGTTTCCCACGCAACAGTACAGGAATAGCCTCTGCTCTCGATTTCGCGCGCTGTGGCTCTTCCAATGGCCACGCATTGGGTATTGGTTCCCAATTCCGCTGAAGTGAAAAATGCCCGGACATTGCTAGGGGAGGTAAAGGCTATCACGTCAAAAGATTCTTTTACAGAAACGGGCGCTTCCTCGGTCTGATAGGCGTGGATTTCAGTGAAGCGCTCCGGCTGCAGGGCGCGCTGCACTGTGCGCATACCATTGGAGGCACACACCACCAACGCGTGACCCTCGCCCAATTCCTCGCGAAATACCTCCGCCACATCGGCCGTGCTGCCCAAGCCCACAAAATCTGCTTCTATGCCGAGGTCTGCCAGCCGCTGCATGGTTCCTTTTCCAATCACCGCCACGCGAACGGATTCCGGCTTGGTTGACACGTATTCGAAGTGCTCCACGGCATTGGCAGAGGTAAAAAAGAGCCAGTCCACTTTTTGCCAATCGGGCGCATCCAGCGGCAGTGGTTTGATGTTGATAAAAGACTGTTGGGTGACTTCACAGCCCGATTCCTCCAGCATCCGCAAGGCGGTTCCCCCGGGGCGCATGGTGCGGGTAACGAGTACGCATTTGTTTCGC
This sequence comes from Flavobacteriales bacterium, assembly GCA_007129985.1. Classification (GTDB taxonomy): domain Bacteria; phylum Bacteroidota; class Bacteroidia; order Flavobacteriales_D; family SKUL01; genus SKUL01. Next base: position 218 of record SKUL01000128.1, on the reverse strand, counting down.
GGATTCTGAAGTTTGGCCAGCATCTTTTCTGCGCTGAAATCCGTAGGGTTTCCGGTGAAATACACCCTGCGCGGAGCTTCACCCGACCTGTTGGCCAGGAAAGCCCAGTATTGCATGGAGCCATTCTGCGCGCTGCACAAGGCTCCGAAAGGAACCTGACATCCACCCTGCAATTGTTTCAACACCCCGCGCTCACGGCCAATATCAGCCGCAACTTC
>SKUL01000144.1 GCA_007129985.1 Flavobacteriales bacterium | reverse complement strand
CAAACAATGCGCGTGTTTCTTTGAGCAGTGATTCCACGCTTTTGAGGTTTCCTTCAAGCACCTCTACCGACTCTGCCGCCATGGATGCCAATGCGTAGGCCTCAGTGATACTTTTTCGAAGTTCATTCTTGGTTTGCTCGACTCCGTATTGGTTCAGTTTTACGTAGGTTTTGGCCGCCTTCAATCCCACAAAATAGGTTCCGTCAAAAATGAGCTGCGACGCGTTGAGCGCAGCGGTGGAAGTATAGTCCGTACCGAAGCGAACACCAACCAGTTCGTCCTCGGGGGCAGCCGGATTAAAGGCGTTGGCCGGTAAAACCGTGGTGGGGAGGTCGAGGAAGTTGGTAAACGAAACATCTGCATTGATTTGCGGCAAACCGATGGCCGTCAGCTCGCGGTTTCGGTAACTTGCCTCGCGAAGGTCCATATCGGCATAGTGCAAACTGTAGGCGTGCTTAAGAGCGTATTTCTGCGCCTCCTCGTGCGAGAGCGACGTGGGCTCCTCTTGCGCCACGGCCACGTGTAAGGACGACATCAGCAGCAGGATAAAAACAAACTTTAAGGCGTTCATATCGGGTGGGGTTTAGTGGTTAGTTGGCGATAATTTTTCTCGTTTCACCTTTTCAATCAGGTATTCCAATCCGCTTTGGCTGGCTATTCCCCGTATGTGATAGCGGAAAAACTCCAGGTACACTTCCTTGAAATTGAATTGGGTGGCGGGGAAGAGCTCCCCGTCGAACAGTACATCCATTTTGGCAATGTAGAGGCGGGCAATCACTTCGGCGTTCATACTGTCGCGATACAGGCCCTCTTTGATGCCCTTCTTCAGGTTTTCGAGCACGCAGTTGTACACAAAATCTTCGCGCAGCTTAAAGGTTGAGCGCCACACTTCGGGGTGGTATTTCTCCAGATCGTAGTGAACCGAGGGGTGCATCTGCCCCAGCAACTCGGCTACCACGCGACTGATTTCAAAAATCTCGTTAATGGCATTCAGTCCGCGGTGACAGATTTCGGCAATGGTTTCCTGTTCTAAACGGCTCTGCTCGGTAACGACACGGCTCACCAAATCGTTTTTGTCGGAAACGTACTTGTAGAGCGTTTTTTTCGACACACCGAGGTGCCGCGCAATGTCGTCCATGGTAAGGCTCTTGATTCCGTAGCGAAGAAACAAGCCTATAACCTGTTGAATGATGTGTTGTTCCTGATTCACGGGCGCAAAAGTAATGCACAGAAACCATGGAAACAATTAATGCATCAAAATGTTTCCGTAGTTTTCAAGAAAGGCGCAAAAAAGTGATGAACGGCTGAAAAGCTGTGATGTACAAGTCCGAAAAAAGGCCGCTAGAAACGGCAGCTAAGACAAAAAGTTTGTTCTTTTGCAGCCTATTCAAAAGCGTTATGCAAACAGAGCGGATTAAAGACATGCTGGACGGCGGGAAGCCCGGCGAGAAAGTGATTGTAAAAGGTTGGGTGCGGTCCTTTCGCAACAACCAGTTTATCGCCATCAACGACGGCTCTACCATGCGCAACATGCAGGCGGTGGTGGGTCTGGATGATGTGGATGAGTCGCTCCGTAAACGCATTACCGTGGGTGCCGCTGTTGAGGTGCACGGCGAGTTGGTAGAATCACCCGGCCACGGACAAACCGTGGAAGTGAAGGTAAGCGAGGTGATTATTCTAGGTGACGCCGACCCCGAAGAATACCCCATACAGCCCAAAAAGCACAGCCTGGAGTTTCTGCGCGAAAAGGCCCACCTGCGTTTTCGCACCAACACCTTTGCGGCGGTGTTTCGCATTCGGCACGCGCTCTCGTTTGCCATTCACAAGTATTTCAACGACCGCGGGTTTTACTACCTGCACACGCCTATAATCACCGGTTCGGATGCCGAGGGTGCGGGTGAGATGTTTCGTGTTACCACTCTTGACTTGCACAACGTTCCGAAAACGGACTCCGGCGATGTGGATGTAAGCAAAGACTTTTTTGGCAAGGAAACCAACCTCACGGTGTCGGGGCAGTTGGAGGCCGAGCTGGCGGCACTGGCGCTGGGCAAGGTTTATACCTTCGGGCCTACCTTCAGGGCTGAGAACTCCAACACTTCGCGTCACCTTGCCGAGTTCTGGATGATTGAGCCCGAAGTGGCCTTTGCCGACATTCACGACAACATGAACCTGGCAGAGGACTTTTTGCAGTACACCGTGCGATACATTCTTGAAAATTGCGCCGAAGACCTCGAGTTTCTGGCCAAACGCGAGGCCGACGCTGAAAAACAAAAGCCGCAGAACGAGCGTCACGATATGCCCCTCACCGACCGCATGCGCTTTGTGGTGGAGAATGCCTTTGAGCGCATCACCTACACCGAGGCCATTGATATTTTGCGCAACAGCAAACCGTACAAAAAGAAGAAATTCCAATATCCCGTTGAGTGGGGCACCGACCTGCAAAGCGAGCACGAGCGCTACCTGGTGGAAAAACACTTCAACAAGCCGGTTATCATCACCGATTACCCCAAAGGATTCAAGGCTTTTTACATGCGCCTGAATGAAGACGGCAAAACGGTGGCTGCCATGGATGTGCTTTTTCCGGGTATTGGCGAAATCATGGGCGGTTCACAGCGCGAAGAGCGACTGGATGTGCTGAAGCAAAAGTGCGCTGAGTTCGACATCCCCGACGAGCACGTGTGGTGGTACCTCGAAACCCGCAAGTACGGAACCTGTCCGCACAGTGGTTTTGGGCTGGGCTTTGAGCGCCTGATGATGTTTGTAACCGGCATGACCAACATCCGCGACGTGATTCCGTTCCCGAGAACACCGAAGAACGCGGAGTTTTAGAGGATGATTTGCCGATTAGACGATTGGACGATGAGCCAATAGGCCGATTAGACAATGAGCCGATTGTATTCCCAAAGCTGTCAGGTTACTTGGACGATGACAGGGTGACTATCCATCAAAATCGAATCGGGCGTGCTTGAAACACGTTCGGAGGTTTTGGTGCGGATTCTCACCCCCGCACCCGCGAAGCTCCGCTTCGTGGGTTCATAACCCTGTAAGCTCTGCTTACACTGCAAGCTCTTTCTGGCAACCTTTGGTGGCTCCAAACCGCCCTCGGCAGCCTATTGAGTCGTTTTTGGGCCGTGTACGCCACCCCATCCGCCTTCCCAACCAGCACGCACGCATGAGCCTCCCGTTTAAAACGGCAACGGCTCCCAACCAAAGGTAGTGCGCTCTTTTCCTATCTTCGGGGCTTAACACCCAAGTGCAAAAGCCATCATCAAAAATCCCTGTTTATGACCGTTGATACAAGCCCACAACTCAATGAAAATCAGATACGTGGGTTTATTGAAAAAGGCGAATTGTTTGCGCTTCGTCGGCAATTGCTGGAACTTGACGCGCTGGAAGTGGCCCGCCTTATTGACGAATTGCCCGCCGAACTCGACGTGGTTGTTTTCAGGCTGCTGCCCCGCGAAGAAGCTGCCGAGACCTTCCAGTTGATGGATGCAGACAAGCAGAGAATTTTGATGGAAGAGCTGGCCACCAAGCAGCAACTACTGGCCAATCTGCTCAACGACCTCAACCCCGACGACCGAACCGCACTTCTGGAGGAAATGCCGGCAGCAGTTACCCAGCGACTTCTGCGCATGCTGGAACCGGAAAACAGAGCCATTGCCACGCGGCTGCTCGGCTACCCTGATGAAAGTATAGGGCGTTTGATGACCACCGATTTTGTGGCGGTACAGCCTGATTTCACCATCAGGCAAACCCTGGAACACATCCGCATTTTTGGCAAAGACAGCGAAACACTCAACGT